>NZ_QGKS01000432.1 GCF_003172935.1 Micromonospora sicca
CACTGGAACAGCTGACCCAAGTAATCAGACGCAATACGCCGCTGGCCGGCACCCCGCAGACACGGGGTGCCGGCCAGCGGCGTTTCCACGTACAAACACAAGACCGGGACGGCCGGGCGGACGGTGACCAACGTCAGGGCTGGGGGCGACCGTCCCCGGCGCAGGGATCAAGCCTGACCACCCGGAGCCGGGGACGGCCGCCCCCAGCCCAAAGCGCAACCACGTATCCAACAGCAACCACCGAAGAACTCAGGGGCAGGGCGCGTACAGACGCCGGGTGCCGGCCCCCGCGGCGTAAGCGGCCCGATCGCTGAACCGGCAGCCGAAGTCCGGCGCCGCAACCGCCCGCGGATCGGTCACCGCGTCCCCCGCCGGCCGGGCGCCACTGCGTACCCAGGTGGTGAGGTCGTCCCAGGCGGCGCCGGCCTCGGCCGGGGTGAACTCGCAGTGCTGGGCGGCCCGGATGGCCCGCTGCACCACCAGCCGGCCGCGTCCGTGCCACGCCACGTCCCGGGCGTACGCCTGCTCCATGGCGAAGGGTACGAAAAGGTCGCCGAGGTCGTGCAGGCTGACCACCGGCGCGGTCGGTCGGCCGTTGATCCGGGGTACCTCGGTCAGCGTGGGAGAGAGGCGCTGCCACGGGTTCTCCGGGGCGACCCGCTGGACGGTGGCGTTGACGTCCACCGGGCTGTTCGGCGTGTACCGGGTGAACAGGTTGGTGGCGAGCTGGCCGGGCCGCTGCGCGGGGGAGTCCCCGCCGTTGGTGGCGCTGATCGCGAAGAGGAAGTCCTTCCAGACGGCGAAGGAGGCCTCGGCGCCCGGCCGATCACCGCCCGAGCGGTTGATGGTGATGGCGCGCAGCTGCTTGCCCAGCTCGTTGGTGGTGTCCGGCCCGCCCGGCTTGAGCCCGGCCAGGCCGAGCGCCACCTGGATGCGCGGCACCGCGTTGGTGAGGTAGTCCGGCGGAGTCGGGTACGCGTGCACGCCGGCGAGGGCCTGCGCGACCAGGTTGTAGTCGAGGAAGAAGTCGAACAGCTCGTGGTCGCCGAGCACGCCGCACATCGGCAGCGCCCCGTCGTAGTAGCCGGGGTACTGCTCCAGTGAGCGGCCGATGATGTGGCCGCCCATCGAGACGCCGGCGATGAGCATCCGCTGGGGCCGCTTGACGGTGTCGGCGAAGAGGTCGGCGAGGTCGCGGGTGCTCAGCACGCCGGAGCGGATGTCGTAGCCGTTGCGGTCGTATGAGGACGACGCCCACGCGTACCCCTGCTCCACCACCCGCTGGCGCAGCCCGAACGCCGGCGTCTCGGGGGAGAGCACGGTGGTCTGGCCCCGATAGCCGTGCGTCCACATCACCAGGTCGCCGTTCCAGTCGGCGGGTACCTCGATGATGTAGCCGGCGTGTTCGTGCACGCCCTGCCGGACGGTGGTGGGCGCGCCGCCGACGACCAGCGGATCCAGCGGCGGGTTGCTGATGGTGTAGCCGGGCAGCGGCTGGCTGCCGTCGTCATCGCGGTCGGCGGCGGCGGCCGGCGCGGCGCCGGCGAGCCCGATCGTGAGGGCCAGGGCGGCGCCGGCGGCGAGCAGCCGGCGGACCAGGCGGGTGGTTGAGGTCAGCATCGTTGCTCCCCCGGGGACGGTGCCGCCCCACCGGGGGCGACCAGGCGGGACGGATGCCTACCGGCCGGTAGCGCCCTGAAACTAGGCTTGCCGTCGATCGCTGTCAATCACCTCCTGACCGAACGGTCAGTCAGTTCCGCCCGGTCCGCCCACAGTGGCCGCTCACACCAGACCGTGCGCCAGCATCGCCTCCGCCACCCGGCGGAACCCGTTGATGTTCGCCCCGGCCACGTAGTCGCCGGGCAGCCCGTACTCCTCGGCGGTAGCCCAGCAGCGGGCGTGGATGTCCCGCATCGTCTCCCGCAGGCGCTGCTCCGACTGGGCGAACGTCCACGAGTCCCGGCTGGCGTTCTGCTGCATCTCCAGCGCGCTCACCGCCACCCCACCGGCGTTGGCCGCCTTGCCCGGAGCGAACCGCACCCCCGCCCGCCCGAGGATGCGTACCGCCTCCGGAGTGGTCGGCATGTTGGCACCCTCCACCACCGCGACGCAGCCGCCGGCCACCAGCGCCGCGGCCTCCGCGCCGCCGATCTCGTTCTGCGTCGCGCACGGCAGCGCCAGGTCGCAGGGCACCTCCCAGACGGTACGACCGGACACCGCCACCGCGTGCGGCACGTGCCGTACGTAGTCGTCCAGCCGGGCCCGCCGCTCCTCCTTCAACTCCCGCAGCAGCGCCAGGTCGATGCCCTTCTCGTCCAGCACATAGCCATCGGAGTCCGAGCAGGCCACCACCGTCCCGCCGAGCTGGTGCACCTTCTCGATCGCGTAGATCGCCACGTTGCCCGACCCGGAGACCACCACCCGCCTGCCCTCCAGGCTGTCCCCGGTCTGCTGCAGCATCTCGTCGGCGAAGAAGACCGCCCCGTACCCGGTGGCCTCCCGGCGCACCTGCGCGCCCCCGTACGACAGGCCCTTGCCGGTCAGCACCCCCGACTCGTACCGGTTGGTGATCCGCTTGTACTGGCCGAACAGGTAACCGATCTCCCGGCCCCCGACCCCGATGTCCCCGGCCGGCACGTCGGTCTGCGCGCCGATGTGCCGGTACAGCTCGGTCATGAAGCTCTGGCAGAAGCGCATCACCTCCCGGTCCGAGCGGCCCTTCGGGTCGAAGTCCGCGCCGCCCTTGCCGCCGCCGATCGGCAACCCGGTCAGCGCGTTCTTGAAGATCTGCTCGAAGCCGAGGAACTTGACGATCCCCAGGTACACCGACGGGTGGAACCGCAGGCCACCCTTGAACGGCCCGAGCGCGCTGTTGAACTCCACCCGGAAGCCCCGGTTCACCCGTACCCGGCCGTGGTCGTCCTCCCACGGCACCCGGAAGATGACCTGCCGCTCCGGCTCGCAGATCCGCTCGATGATCCGCGCGTGCGCGTACTCGGGGTGACGGGCCAGGGCCGGGCCGATGCTCTCCAGGACCTCCCGTACCGCCTGGTGGAACTCCGGCTCGCCCGGGTTCCGGTTGACCACCCTGGCGAACACCGTCTCGACGGCCTCCGGCATCACCGACACGTCCCTTCAGTCCCGGCGGCGGCATCGTCGCCACCACCGGATCGGCATTTCCGCCGACCGCCCCCGGATACGGATCGTCACCACCGTCCGGTTCACTGGTCGGCGTGGACGAGTTGATCTGGGACGCGGTCCGGGCCTCGCGCGGCTGGCTGGACGCCGCCAACGGCAGCGGCGACGCCGAGCTGACCTGTCGGATCCTCAAGCTCGCCGAGGAGGCGGGGGAAGCGGCGGGGGCCTGGATCGGGGTGCTCGGGCAGAACCAGCGCAAGGGGGTTACCCACAGCCGGGAGGACGTGGGGGCCGAACTGGCGGACGTGGTGTTCACGGCGCTCGTCGCGATCGAGAGCCTGGGGTTGGACGCGCGGACGGTGGTGTCGTCGTGCGCGGCGAAGGTGCGGGATCGGGCCTCGTCCTGAGCCGGCTCCGTCTTGTTGCGCTGCGTCGGTGGTTTGCGGTGGGGGCTGGGGGCGACCGTCCCCGGCTCCGGGCGGTCAGGCTTGATCCCTGCGCCGGGGACGGTCGCCCCCAGCCCTGACGTGGTCGCCGTCCGTGCGGCGGCGCCAGGGCTTTTCCGGGTACGGGTGCCGGATCGCCGCGGCTAGCGTGCTGGGTCGCCGGGGGCGTGATCGACTCCGTGTCGCCGATGTGGGTGGTGTCCGCCGGGCGTTGATACCGCCACCTCGGCGATCTGGGGTCGGCTGTCCGGTTCGGCCCGCCCGACGACACACCTCTTGGGTGGGATGTCCGGCTTCGGTGTGACCGGCGGCATCCTCGGGCCGGAATCGTGGCCGGGGCGGGGTCGTTACATCTCGCGTAGGACCGAGTACCTGGCCCGCTCGACGGGCCGGACGGGCCCCGGGAATGATGGCGGGCCGGCGGTCGTTATACATGGTCCCGGCGCCGCGAAGAGGCCCCCGCCCCGCGGCTGACACCGGGCAGAGACTTCCCCCCTTGCACTCTTTTTGAGCGCCTGACGGTGCTTGCGCACGTCCCGGCCCCCACCGGGTGTGCGCCAACCCCCCAAGGAGCTTTTGTCATGAACACGATGCTGCGTAAGAGCGTTCTCGGTATTGCTGGTCTGGCTTTCACCGGTGGTGTGTTCGCCGGTCCGATCGCCGCGCACGCCGACACCGGCCCCGTCGCCGCCAAGCCCGCCGCCGTGGCGGTGCAGGCCGACAAGCCGGACAAGGGCAAGCTGATCCCGCATGGTGTGCAGGGCGCCCAGTCGAAGATTGACCTGAACGACGAGCAGACCGCCAACGCGGAGGCGATCATCGCCGCGACGAAGAAGGCCGGTCTGCCGGAGCGGGCCGCGGTCATCTCGATCGCCACCAGCCTGCAGGAGTCGAAGCTGGAGAACCTGGGTCACCTGGGTGACCGCAACGACCACGACTCGCTGGGCCTGTTCCAGCAGCGCCCGTCGAGTGGTTGGGGCACGCCGGAGCAGATCACCGACCCCGAGTACGCCACCCTGGCGTTCGAGAAGGGTCTCAAGCAGGTCGACGGGTGGCAGGACATGCCGCTGACCGAGGCCGCGCAGACGGTGCAGGTGTCGGCCTACCCGGACGCCTACGCCCAGTGGGAGCAGCAGGCCGCCGACCTCGTCGCCCAGCACTGGAACAGCTGACCTGACCGAACACAGCAACACGCAACAAGCAAGAAGCGGCTGGCCGGCACCCTGAGACAGGGGTGCCGGCCAGCGGCGTCTCCGGATCTTGGACAAGTTGGCGGACCTGGGCGACGAGCTGTACCGGGTCGAGGCACCGGCCAGCGGGGGCGTGACGCCGCGCCCGGAGGTGCGGGGCGACCGGGTGTGGCTGCGCGTCGAGAAACACGGGCGCGGCGGTCCGGCCGCGGTCCAGGTGCTGCTCAACTCCCGGGTCGAGTGGCGACTGCGGTTGGCGGGCGTGGTGAGTGACCAGCTGCTGGACCTGGGCGCGGGCCGGGTGACCGGGGTCGAGCTGATCGGCGGTTCGTCCCGTACGGAACTGCGGCTGCCCCGGCTCGCCGGGACGTTGACGGTGCGGCTGACGGGTGGGACGAGTGAGCTGACGGTGCGGGTGCCCGACGCGTCGCCGGCCCGGGTCCGGGCGGCCGCCGGGGCCGCCTCCGTCACGGTTTACCTGGAGGGTCGGCACGGGGTGGCGGCGGGCGAGCTGATCAGCTCGCCCAGCTGGGACCGGGCGGTCGACCGGCTCTACGTCGACCTGGTGGCGGCGGCGAACGCCGTCACCGTCGCGGAGGACTGAGCGTACAGTCGGCCGGTGGACCGTACCGAATCGTTGCCGGCGCAGACCCTGCCACCCGGCGTGCCCTCCAGCGACCCGGGCAGCGTGCTGCTGCCCGGCCACGACGTGCCGCTGGGGCGGTACACCACGGTGCGGCGGCTGCTGCCACAGCGGCAGCGCCGGCTGGTGGGGGCCTGGTGTTTCGTCGACCACTTCGGACCGGACGACGTCGCCGAACGGCCCGGCATGGAGGTGCCGCCGCACCCGCACACCGGTCTGCAGACGGTGACCTGGCTGCTCGACGGGGAGATCCTGCACCGGGACAGCCTGGGTAACGTGCAGCCGATCCGGCCCGGCCAGTTGAACGTGATGACCTCCGGCCACGGCATCGCCCACTCGGAGCGGTCACCGGCGGAGCATCCGCCGGTCATGCACGGCGTGCAGCTGTGGGTGGCGCTGCCCGACCCGGCGCGGGCCGGCGCGGCCGACTTCGCCCACCACGCGGAGCTGCCCCGCTGGCGTGACGGCGACCTGGAGGTCACGCTGCTGGTGGGTGAGGCCGGCGGTGAGCGCTCCCCGGCCGTGGTGCACACCCCGCTGGTGGGCGCGCAGCTCGAGGTGCGTGGTCCGGCGGCGGCCACGCTGCCGTTGCGCCGCGATTTCGAGTACGGGCTGCTGGCGATGTCCGGCTCGGCGGTGGCGGACGGGGTGCCGTTCGTCCCGGGTGCGCTGCTGTACCTGGGCGCCGGCCGGGACGCGGTGACCGTCCGCGGGGCGCCGGGCAGCCGGCTGCTGCTGCTCGGTGGCGCGCCCTTCGACGAGCCCCTCGTGATGTGGTGGAACTTCGTGGGCCGGTCGCACGAGGAGGTCGCGGCCGCCCGGGAGGACTGGATGGCCGGCCGGCGGTTCGGGACGGTGGCCGGCGATCCGGCGCCGCCCCTGCCGGCCCCGGCGCTGCCCACCACCCGGCTGAAGGCCCGCGACCGCCGCGGCGGCCTGCTCGGCTGATTGGGCGGCCCCGTCGCGGGTAGACGCGGGCATGCCGACCAGTGTGATCTCCAGCATCGAGGACAAGAAGCGACTGGTACGCCGGCTCGCCGGCGACGGTCGCGGTTTCGCCGAAAAGTACGGCTTCCGGGTCACCAACAATCCGTCCAGCCTGTTCCAGGTGCTCTGTCTGTCCGTCCTGCTGTCCCGCCCGGGGGATTTCCGTCGGGCGGTGGAGGCGGCGGGCGCGCTGCGCGACGAGGGCTGGGACAGCGCCGCCCGGCTGGCCCGTTCGCTGCACGCCGACCGGGTGCGGGTGCTACGCGCGCACGGCCAGCGCGGTGACGTGGACGGGCTCGCCGACGTGCTGGGCGACCTCGCCCAGACCGTCGTGGAGCGCTACCGGGGCGACCTGCGGCGGTTGCGGACGGCGGCGCACCAGGATCCGGCCCGGGAGCGGCGGTTGCTCACCGACCTGCCCGGGGTGGACGACGAGGTGATCGAGCTGTTCCTGCGGGAGGCGCAGGCGGTGTGGCGGGAGGTGGCCCCGGTGGCCGACCGCCGGGCCCTGGTCGCCGCGCGCCGCCTCGGCCTGGGCCGGTCCGCCGACGACCTGGCCGACCTGGCCGGCAGCGGCGAGTCGGAGCGGTTGGCGTGGCTGGTCGGGGCGCTGGCCCGGGTGGACCTGGAGAAGCGGTACGCGGAGCTGACCGGCTGATCAGGACGTGCCGCGGGACACAGTTCCGCGATACTCACCCGAAAGGCTGATCCCGCATCGTATGATGATCGTGGCAGCGATGCCCGCCCGGTTCGGGCGAACATCCACCGCCTGGCGGTCGCGATCCGGTTCGGGCGCGGACCGCCGGGAGCAGGTGCTGCGTGGCGCCCCAGGTCGCGGTTCGTGACCCGGGGCGCCCGCCTGTCACCGACCTACCTCGCCAGGCCGACGACCAGGTTCACCGTGGCCGCGATGATGACCGCTCCGAACAGGTACGACAGCAGCATGTGCCGGAGCACGGCCCGGCGCATTTCGGCGCTGCACAGGTCGGTGTCGGAGACCTGGAACGTGGCCCCCACCGTGAACGCCAGGTACGCGAAGTCCGCGTAGCAGGGCCGCTCCTTCTGGTGGAAGTTGATGGCGCCCGGCTCGCCGCCGTAGTACAGCCGGGCGTACCGGGCGGTGAAGAGGGTGTGCACCACGAACCAGGACAGCACCACGCTGAGCACGCCCAGCCCGCCGTAGGCGTCCAGCGGCAGCCCGGGCGGCACCGAATGCGCGGTGGTCAGGACCACCCCGACCGCGAGCAGGCTGGCCAGGCAGGCCCCGAGCAGCAGCCCGTCCCGCATGGCCCGGTTGGGGTCCTCGTGCGCCGCGAGCCGGGCGGTGCGCTCGGCGTCCAGGCGCCACAGCCGACTCCAGAGCAGGGCCAGCCAGCTCAGCGCGGCGGCGTCCCACCCCACCAGCGGGCCGACCGCCGGCGAGACCAGGGCCGCGAAAAGTCCACCGCAGACCACCCCGACCAGCCCCATCACGGTGAGCTGGAGCGCTGCCGGGGTGTGCCCGTCCGGGTCCCGAATCGTGCGCCGCACCGGCGGCGACGGTCAGATGCCGCGCAGGTGCTGCGAGACCCGCTGGTGCCGGCTGTCGCGAGTCTGCGCCGCGCGCTGCGCGGGGCCGACCTCCGGGGCGGCGTCGATGCCGGCCGACCGGGCGACCTCGTTGCCGTTGGCGTAGTCGACCGGCGGCAGGGCCCGCAGGGCTCGCAACACCTCCGGCGGCGCGCCCTCCCGTTCGGCCTCGCGGACGACGTCGTCCTTGCCGGCCGGGTAGTCCAGCGCGGACAGGTACTCAAGGACGTCGGTGTAACTCGCCATGGGTGGGGCTCCTCGCGCGTCGGTTGCGGTCACGACCGGCGGCGGTTACCCGCCGAGCGGCGGGTCACGCGTGCCGTACACGGAATTCCGCGGCTGTTTCCGCGCGGGCCCCGTGGGTAGGCGGCGACGGCGGAAGAGCCGAAGGGGGTACCACCGATGAACTACGACACCTTCGTCGACCAGGTCGCGCAGCGGACCCGGGCGTCCTCGGAGCGGGCGGTCGAGTTGACCCGGGCCACGTTGGAGACGCTGGCCGAGCGGTTGACCGGGGGCGAGCTGCTCGACCTGGCCGCCCAGTTGCCGAAGCCGTTGCAGCTGGTGCTGAAGCCGCGCCCGGCCACCGAGGCGGCCGACCGGTTCGGCGCCGCGGAGTTCGTGGCCCGGGTCGGGCAGCGGGCCGGCATCGACGAGAACGCGGCGCGGGACACCGTCCGGGCGGTCTTCACCACGCTGCGCGAGGCGGTCAGCGGCGGCGAGTTCGACGACATCGTGGTGCAACTGCCGCGCGACTACCGGGAGATGGTGGAGCCGGCCCTGGCCCCCGGGGCGACCCTGCGCCGCGGCTGACCGGACGCCGTCGCGACGCCCGTGCGCGTGGTCAGCCGATCGCGCCGTCGGCGCGCAGGGCGGCGATCCGGTCGGCGTCGAAGCCGGCCTCGGCCAGCAGTTCGTCGGTGTGCTCGCCGGGCTGCGGCGGCGGCCGGCGGACCGCCGTCGGGGTGCCGGAGAAGCGCGGCGCCGGGGCCGGCTGGGTCACCCCGTCGTGCGCGACGAAGACGCCCCGGGCGGCCAGGTGGGGATGCTCCGGCGCCTCCCGCCAGTCGAGCACCGGCGCGGCGCAGGCGTCCGACCCGGCCAGCAGCTCCGCCCACTCGTCGCGGGTCCGGGTGCGGAAGAGCCGGGCCCAGGCATCCCGCAGCGCGGGCCAGTTCGCCGGGTCGGTGCGGTCGAGGGCCGCGTCGCCGGGGAGCGGGAAACCGGTGAGCCGGACCAGTTCGGCGTAGAACTGCGGCTCCAGCGCGCCGACGGCGAGGTGCCGCCCGTCGGCGCACTCGTACGTGTCGTAGAAGGGCGCCCCGCCGTCGAGGAGGTTCACCCCCCGCTCGTCCTGCCACATGCCGAACCGGCGCAGTGCGTGGATCTGGGTGGCGAGCACCGACACACCGTCCACGATGGCCGCGTCGACCACCTGGCCGGGCGCGCCGCCGCGGACGGCGTAGAGGGCGGCCACCACGCCGAGGGCCAGCATCATCCCCCCGCCGCCGAAGTCGCCGAGCAGGTTCATCGGCGGCACCGGCCGCTCGCCGGCCCGGCCGACGCCGTGCAGTGCGCCGGTCAGCGCCAGGTAGTCGATGTCGTGTCCGGCGGACGCCGCGAGGGGGCCCTGCTGGCCCCAGCCGGTCATCCGCCCGTAGACCAGCCCCGGGTTGACCGCGAGGCAGTCGTCGGGGCCGAGCCCGAGGCGTTCGGTGACCCCGGGGCGGAAGCCCTCCAGCAGCGCGTCGGACCGTTCGACCAGGGCCAGCACCACCTCGCGGCCGGCGTCCGACTTGAGGTCCACGGCGACGGAGCGGCGGTTGCGGTGGAGCAGGTCCCCGGGCAGGCTGCCGAACCCGGCGGGTGCCGTCCGGTCCACCCGCACCACGTCGGCGCCGAGGTCGGCCAGCATCATCGCGGCGAACGGGCCGGGCCCGATGCCGGCCAGCTCGATCACGCGGACCCCGGCGAGGGGGCCGACCGGGGCGGGCGCTGCGTCGTCGGTCATCGGGCCACGATAGGCGTCCGCCGTCCACCCCGTCGCCCCCCGGGCCGGCGGCGTACCACCACCCAGCGGTTGACCAGGGCAACCAGCTGACCTGGGGTGGCGGGTCCGACTTGGCGGACGAGCCGAGCGGCCCTAACCTTGCGGCACGAGGGGAGTACTTCCCACGAACCATTCCGGTCAGTACGGCGCGCCCCGGGCGCGCCTCGGGTGGTTGCCCACGGGAACGGTGGGTGAAGGAGACCTCGAACATGTCACGGTGTTCGAGGAGGCCCCATGACCGAATTGTCACATCTGTCCGCCGGCGAGCTGTCGTCGGTCGGCACCCCCACGCTGTGGGGGTTGACCATCGCCGGGGTGCTCGCCCTGCTGGTGCTGGACTTCCTGGTCACCCGCCGCCCGCACGAGGTGTCGATCAAGGAGGCGCTCGGCTGGTCGGCGTTCTACATCGCCCTGCCGCTGGCCTTCGGCGCCTGGGTCTGGTCCCGCTTCGGCTCCGAACTGGGCGTGCAGTACCTCACCGGTTACCTGGTGGAGAAGTCGCTCTCGGTCGACAACCTCTTCGTCTTCATGCTGCTGCTGGCCGCGTTCGCGGTGCCGGCCGTGCTCGCCCAGCGGGTGTTGCTCTACGGCATCGCCGGCGCGCTGGTGCTCCGGGCGATCTTCATCGCGCTCGGCGCCGCCGCCCTGCAGACCCTCGACTTCGCCTTCCTGCTGTTCGGCCTCATCCTGATCGCCACCGCGGTCAAGCTGCTGCGCGACGCCCTGTCCGGGCACGAGCAGGAGGTCGACATCAACAAGATGCGGTCGGTGCGGCTGCTGCGCCGGTTCATGCCGGTGGTCGACGAGTACCACGGCACCAGGATGACGATCCGGCAGCACGGCCGGCGCGCGCTCACCCCGCTCGCCCTGGTCGTGGTGGCGGTGCTCGCCACCGACATCGTCTTCGCCGTCGACTCGGTGCCCGCCGTCTACGGCATCACCGAGGACCCGTACCTGGTCTTCGCCACGAACGCGTTCGCCCTGCTCGGCCTGCGGGCGCTCTACTTCGTGCTGCACGCCGCGCTGAGCCGGCTGGTCCACCTCAGCTACGGCCTGGCCATCATCCTCGCCTTCATCGGGGTCAAGCTGGGCCTGCACTGGGCGCACGGCAGCTGGTCCGGCGTACCGCAGATCCCGACCCTCGCCTCGCTCGGCGTGATCATCGGCGTCCTGGCGGTCGTGACGCTGACCAGCCTGCGCGCCACCCGCGACCGCGAGGCCGGCGACACCGACGTCGTCGCCGAGCGGCAGTGACCCCCGGCCGCCGCGGTGGGTACCCACCGCGGCGCGTCCGGCCGATCGGGTGTCCGATTCCAGCCCGGGGTGGTACGACTGTCGGGTGGGAATTGTGTCTCCAGGCTTCCAGGGTCGGCCCCGCTCGGCCGAACCGGCCCTGCCGCCGGGCCAGTACCTGACCGAGGACTTCCCGGTGCTCTCCGCCGGTCCGACGCCGCGGGTGCCGCTGGACACCTGGGAGTTCGTCGTCACCGTCGAAGGGGGCGCCGAGTTCCGGTGGTCCTGGGACGAGCTGATGGGCCTCCCGCAGGAGACGCCCACGGTGGACATCCACTGCGTCACCCGGTGGTCCAAGCTCGGCACCAACTGGCAGGGCGTGTCGCTGGACACCCTGCTGGAGGGGATCGACACCGCCGCCCGGTACGCGCTGGTCCACTCGTACGGCGGCTACACCACCAACCTGCCGCTGGACGACCTACGGGGCGGCCGGGCCTGGGTGACGCACGGGTACGACGGCGGACCGCTGCCGGCCGAGCACGGCGGCCCGGCGCGGCTGCTGGTCCCGCACCTCTACCTCTGGAAGTCGGCCAAGTGGGTGCGCGGCATCCGGCTGCTGGTCGACGACAAGCCGGGCTTCTGGGAGACCGCCGGCTACCACGACTACGGCGACCCGTGGCGCGAGCAGCGCTACCAGGGCGACTGAGGTGGCCGCCCCCACGACCGGCGGCCGGGTGGTCGCGCCGCTGACCTGGCAGGTGGCCCGGCTGGTGGAGCGTCGCACCGAGACGCCGACCGCGCAGACCCTCGTGCTGGAGGTGCCCGGCTGGCCGGGGCACGTGGCCGGGCAGCACGTCGACGTCCGGCTCACCGCCCCGGACGGCTACCAGGCCGCCCGCTCGTACTCGCTGGCCGGTCCCGCCGAGGGTGACCGGATCGCGCTTACCGTGCAGCGGGTGCCCGACGGGGAAGTCTCGCCGTACCTGATCGACGTGTACGCCGCGGGCGACCCGGTGGAGGTGCGCGGCCCGGTCGGCGGCTGGTTCGTCTGGCGTACCGAGGAGACCGCGCCGGTGCTGCTGGTGGGCGGCGGCTCCGGCGTGGTGCCGCTGATGGCCATGGTCCGGGCCCGCCGCGCGGCGGGCAGCCGGGTGCCGTTCCGGCTGATCTACTCGGTGCGTACCCCGGCGGACGTGTTCTACGCCGACGAGCTGCGCCGGCGGGCCCGCGACGACCAGGGTCTGGACGTGGCCTACGTGTACACCCGGGAGGCGCCCGAGGGTTGGCGGGGCGAGCCGCACCGGGTCGGCCTGGCCGACGTGAACACCCACGGCTGGCCGCCGGACCTGGAGCCGCTCTGCTACGTCTGCGGGCCGACCGGCTTCGTGGAGACGGTGGCGGACCTGCTCGTCGGGCTGGGACACCAGACCCGGCGGGTGAAGACCGAACGGTTCGGCCCGACCGGTTGAACGGCGAGGAGACCTGATGACCGACATGTCCTACCTGGACGGCAACATGCTCGACGGTCCGCTGCGCGAGCTGTTCGCCGTGGACCTGAGCAGCGCCACCGGCCGGTGTGAGTCGTGCGGGAGGCTCGGCCCGGTGGCCGGGCTGCACGTCTTCTCGCACGCGCCCGGCCTGGTGGCCCGCTGCCCGGCCTGCGGCGGGGTGATGTTGCGGCTGGTCCGGGCGCCCGACCGGGTCTGGCTGGACCTGCGCGGCACGACCTTCCTCCAGGTGCCGATGCCGCTGGACCAGCCCCACCCCCGCCCACTCTGACCGACCGAAACCCGGTCCACCTCGCGGACTTCATCCGCGAGGAATGACCCACCGCTCCTGGGCAGTTATCGTCCCGGTCGAACGATGGCTGTCCGAGATCGAAGGCGGTTCACGCGTCGACGACGTTCGCCAACTCGTCGCAGCGGGGTGGGTCGGCGCCCGGCCGCTCGCAGGTCATCCCCGCCACCAGCGTGGCGTGGTCGAGCACCGCGCCGAGTCGCGCCCAGTCCAGCGCGCCGACCGCCGCCGGGGCGGCGGCGTCTGCCTCGACCAGGGCATCGAGCAGTCCGGCGGTGAAGGCGTCGCCCGCGCCGACGGTGTCCGCCACGGCCACCCGGCGGGCCGGTCGGGCGACGGACACGTCGGCGGTGGCGGCGTACGAACCCGCCGCGCCCCGGGTCGCCACCACCAGCCGTACGCCGAGGTCGAGCAGGCGGTCGACCGCCTCCTCGACGGAGGCCCCGGGGAAGAGCCAGGCCAGGTCCTCGTCGCTGGCCTTGACCAGGTGGGCGTGCCGGGCCAGCGTGAGCAGCCGCGCCCGGGCGGCGTCCGGGTCGGCGAGGACCGCCGGGCGCACGTTCGGGTCGAGGCTGACCAGCACCCGGCCGGCGGCGTGCTCCCGGGCGAGCAGGTCGGCGAGCAGGTCCGCCCCGGGCGGCAGCAGGGTGGCCAGCGAACCGGTGTGCAGCACTCGGGTGCCGGCCGGCACCCCGTCCAGCTCGTGCGGCGCCCAGTGCCAGTCGGCAGTGCCGTCGAGGTAGAAGTCGTAGCTGGCCGCCCCCGTGGCGTCCAGCGCGACGACGGCGAGGGTGGCCGGCCGGTCGTCGGCCACCGCCCAGGTCAGGTCCACCCCGTTGGCCTCGGCGTGCGCCCGCAGCCGGTGTCCGAACGAGGTTCGGGAGAAGCGGGCCAGCATCGCGGTCGGCCGGCCGAGCCGGGCAAGCCCCACCGCGACGTTGAGCGGGCTGCCCCCTGGGTGGGCGGCGAGCAGGTCGCCGCCGCCGGAGGGCGCGAGGTCGATCACCGCCTCCCCGAGCACGGTCAGCACGTCAGGCCCCCGCGGCCAGGGCGTCCGCCGCCGTCGCGCCGTTGACCTGGGTGCCGGCCGCGGGTGGGCCAGCCTGGCCGGGGTCCGGGGCGACATCTCGGCGGCCGTGCACCGAGTACGGCACTCCCGGCTCGGCGTCGCCGAGCAGCACCGTGCCGTCGTCGAGCACCCGGACCGGGATCGGGTCGCTCAGCTCGCCGACGAACCGGCCCTGCTCGTCGTGATTGTGGAAGGCGAGCAGCTGCCACCGGCCGTTATTGTCCCGCACCAGGCGTCCGCTGTAGAGGCTGTCATCGGTGAGCCGCTGCGCCTTCGTGGCGTCGAACGGGCCGAGCAGCGAGTCGCCCGGCACCGCCCACACCCCGCAGGCCCGGGCGTCGCGGCAGCGCTCGGCAAGCTGGTCGTGCAGGCAGGAGAAGATCAGGATCGGCCGGCCGTCGACGATCTCCACCTGGGGGACCTCGAGGTGGCCGAAACCGCTGCCAGCCGTGGTGACCGGCGGCTGCGCCGTCCAGTGCACCAGGTCGTGCGAGCGGGCGTGCGCGATGACGCCCCGGTCGTCGACGGGCCCCTCGTTGGCCCGCGCCGTGATCAGCATGTGCCAGCCGTCGCCGTCCGGGTCCGCGAAGACCCAGGGGTCCCGCCACGCCTCGTCCTGCCAGGTGGAGTCGCCGAACCGCTCGTACCAGCGGCCGGCGGCGGTGAGCACCGGCGAGGCCGGGTGCCGTTCCCAGGTGACCAGGTCGTCCGAGGTGGCCAGCCCGATCCGCTGCACCAGGGCGCGTTCCGTGCTGCCGGCGCCGGTGTAGAACATATACCAGCCGCCGTCCGGGCCGGGCAGCACCGAGCCGGTCCAGGTGGCCACGTCGTCGAAGGCGGGCCGGTCGGCCGGGACCAGCGCGTCGGCGAGCTGGGTCCAGGTCCGAAGGTCGGTGGAGAAGGCGTGGCCGACGCTGGCCCGGAAGTGTCGCCGGTCCGGGTCGCCGAGCGCCCGGGAGGCGCGCAGGAAGTACAGGTGGTGGGTGTCGCCCTCGCGGGCGAACCAGAAGTCCCAGATCCAGGCGTCGGGAAGTCGCAGCACGGTGGGTCCTTTATCTCGGCCGCCGTCAGCGGCGGCGGTGTGTCGACGCCGCGAGTGGCGGCGGGGGTGCGTCGGCCGCGCTGGTGCGCGGCGGGCAGATGGATGCCGTCGGGTACGTCGGTGGGGCCGACGGACGGACCGGTCAGTTCGGGGCTGTGGCGACCGACTGGCGGCGGACCAGCGGGCAGGGCATGACGACCTGCCGGGCGGTACGCCGGCGGGCCCCCTTGGGCTGGTCGAGCAGGTCGACCATGGTCTCCACGGCCCAGGCGCCCATCTCGTAGTGCGGCAGCGCCACGGTGGTCAGCCCCGGGTACAGCCCTTCCGCGATGAGTTCTTGGTTGTCGAAGCCGATCACCGAGAGGTCGTCGGGGATCCGCAGGCCGAGTTCCGCCGCCGCCCGGTACGCGCCCATCGCCATCCGGTCGTTGAAGCAGAACAGGGCGGTCGGCCGCTCGGCCCGGCCGAGCAGCTCCCGCGCCGCCCGGTAACCGCCGGGGGTGTCGGACTGCTCGACGACGACCAGCTCCGGCCGGAACGGCACCCCCGCCGCCCGCAGCGCCTCCTGGTAGCCCAGCAGACGGCCGTGGGTGGCGGGGATGTCGTCGACGTTGGTGAGAAAGCCGATCCGACGGTGGCCGTGGGTGAGCAGCTCGCCGACCGCCACCTCGCCGCCGCCGCGCTCGTCCGGCACCACCGACGGGTACGCCCCGTCGGTGCTGCTCGCGTCGAGCAGCACCACCGGCATCGGGCGCAGCTCGTCCGGGACCCGCACCACCTGGTGGTACATGGTCGCGTAGAGCACGCCGTCCACCCGGTGCCGGGCGAGCGCCTGGACCTCCCGCCGCTCGACCTCCGGGTCGCGCCCGGTGGTGAGCAGCATGAGCAGCCAGCCGCGGGCCGAGGCGGTCTCCTGCGCGCCGAGGATGATCCGCCCGGCGTGCGGGGTGGTGGCGATCTCGTCGCTGAGCAGCCCGAGGGTCTGCGAGCGCTGCAGCCGCAGCCCCCGGGCCAGCCCGTTCGCCGCGTAGCCGAGCTGGCGGGCCGCCGACTCGACGCGTTCGCGGGTCTCCGGGCTGACCCGGGTGCCGGACTTGTTGTTCAGCACGTGGGACACGGTGGTCACCGAAACGCCCGCCGCGGCGGCTACGTCGCGGATGCTCGCCTTCTGTCCCATCAGCTCACCATCGCAGTGCTCGGGTGGGCCCCGCCGTCCGGAGTGGACGACCGGCCAACGGTATCGGAGCGGTCACTCGTCCCACAGGCCGTGCTCGGGCCAGCGGCGCGGCAGGCGCTCGTCGACCGGCGGCAGGTCCAGCAGCGGCTTGTGCGGGTGGTGCTGGTACCAGTACGCCACCGACGAGAAGTCGTTGCCTTGGTCGTTGGCGTGCCCGTGCTCAATGGTCACCTTGATGCTCTTGCTGAAGCGCACCGGGTCCTCGATGTGGAACCGGTACATGCTCCACAGGCCGAAGTGCTCCTGGGGGCTGCTGGCCAGGCTGATGCCGTGGTACGGCCCGGCGTACGCCCCGCTGGGGAAGCCCCATGCGGCGTTGAAGTAGTCCTCGGTGCCGGTGCCGTGCAGCGACGGCGGCCACTGCTCGCCGTCGATGAAGATCATGTCGTCGCCCTCACCCGGCCAGCTGTACGGCTGGTTGGAGGCGTTGTGGTTGTCGATGCTGAGCACGCAGCCGACGTAGTGCCCGGCGCCGCCCTCGGCGTCCAGGATGACGTAGTTCTCCTCGCCGGTCAGGTTGGTGCCGGGCAGGTCCCACGGCGCCGGCTTCTCGCCCGGGGCGAGCCCGTTGGGCACCGGCGTGCACGGCTTCTCCTGCCGGTAGTACGCGTGGAAGCGGCCCACGTCGTCCGGCACCGCCTCGTCGGTCAGCTCGTAGTCGACGTAGTAGAAGAGGTTCTCGATCGGCTGGTCGCTCTCGTTGCGAATGACGATCTTTGCGTGGCTGCCGAACGGCATCGGGAAGTACGAGTTCATCGCGGCGGCGAACGGCCCCTTCGGACCCCGGCGCGGCCCGAACACCATGCTCAGCGGCAGCGACACGTAGTGCGTGCAGGTGGCGTGGCCGACGCCGAAGAAGTCGCCCAGCGGGCTGCGGACGCTCGGGTTCTCCTCGCCGTCCCAGTACATATCGATGACCAGCTTGCGGAGGTACATCGGGGAGTAGCAGCGGGTGGTCAGCCAGATGTGCTCGATCACGCCGGTGCCGGTGATGTCGGCCAGCACGGCGGTCTCGCCCGGGGGCACCACCTTGAAGTCGCGGTTGCCGCCGGTGCGGTCCCAGCTCGACTCGCGCTTGGAGCGGCCGGCCTTGACCCGGGAGAGGCCACCGAGGGGGCTGGTGGGTCGCCAGAACGACATGGTGTTCCTTTCGAGGGGTTGTGCGTCGGTGCAGGGGGAGCGGCGGTCAGCCCTTGACCGCGCCGAGGCTGAGCCCGGCGACGATCCGGCGTTGCAGCAGCAGCGTCAGGACGACCGCGGGTGCGGAGTAGAGGGTTGCGAGGGCCGTCATCGGACCCCAGTCGAGGCCGAACTGGCTCTGGAAGTTGGCGATCGCGATCGGGGTGGTCTGCGCCCGGACCGAGGTGATCAGGAGGGCGAAGAGGAACTCGTTCCAGGAGGCGAGGAAGGCGAAGATGGCGGTGACCGCGACCCCGCCGGAGACCACCGGCAGGATTACCCGCAGCAGCGCGGCGAACCGGCCGCAGCCGTCGACCAGGGCGGCCTCCTCGATCTCCCGGGGCACGCCCTCGAAGAAGCTGGTCAGCAGCCAGATCGACAGCGGCAGCGCCACCGTGGTCTGGGCCAGGGCCAGCCCGGTCGGGGTGTCGGTGAGGCCGACCGCGCCGAGGATCGTGACCAGCGGGATGCCGACCGCCACCGCCGGGGCCATCCGGACCAGCAGCGAGCCGGCCATCAGCGCCCGACCGGTCCGGTTGCGGTACCGGGTGATGCCCCAGGCCGCCGGGATTGCCAGCGCCATCGACAGCAGGGTGGCGATGACGGCCGTGCTGACGCTGTTGATGAACGAGGCGGTGACGCCCGGCCGGTTCACCGCGGCGAGGTAGTTGTCCAGGCTGAACCGCTGCGGCAGCACGGTCGGCGGCACCGCGATGGCGTCCACCGGCGGCTTGAAGGAGGTAAGCACCAGGTAGACGAAGGGGAACCCGTAGACCACCACGACCGCGACGGCGGCGGCCCAGAGCAGCCCGGTCTTCACCCGCGCGGCGAGCAGGTGGGACGACATCACGACTCCTTGCCGGGCCGCCAGATGGTCAGCACCGCGACCATCGCGACCATCATCATGACGATCATGAACAGCGTGCTGGTGGCGGCGGCCGTGCCGGGGTCGTTGTAGCTGACCATCGTCTTGTAGATGGTCAGGCTCAACGTCTCCGAGGCGGACTGCGGGCCACCGTCGGTCTGGATGAGGATCACGTCGAACGCCCGGGCGGCGTCCACGCCCCGGATGATCAGCGCCACCGCGATCACCGGTCGCAGCAGCGGCAGGGTCACGCTGACCAGCAGCCGCAGTCCGCGGGCGCCGTCGAGACGGGCCGCCTCGTACAGGTCCGGCGGGATGGCCTGGAGGCCGGCGTAGAGCACCAGGGTCATGAACGACGTGGTGAGCCAGACGTCGGGCAGCGCCACCGAGAAGAGCACCAGATCGGGGTCGCTGAGCCAGGAGACGTCACCCGCGTTGTCCAGGATCCCGACCCGGGTGAGCAGCTCGTTGACGATGCCGACGTTGTCGATCATCAGGAACCGCCAGAGCAGGCCGGCGACCACCGGGGCGATCATCAGTGGGTAGAGGAAGAGCGTCTGCAGGATCCGGGAGCGCGGCCCGAGCCGGTGGAACAGCAGCGCCACCGCCAGGCCCAGCAGCAGCTCGGCCGTGACCACGATGACGGTGTACGCCAGGGTCCGGCCGGCGGCCGCCCGGATGCCCGGGTCGGTCAGGGCGGTGACGTAGTTGTCCAGCCCGACGAAACTGCGCCCGTTGCCCAGCTCGGAGCCGGTGTAGAGGCTGTCCAGGGCGAGCTTCACCAGCGGCCAGCCGACCAGCGCGAGCAGCACCACCGCGGCCGGCGCGGCGAGCAGGGTGGCGTACCCGGCGTCCGACAGCCCGCGGCGGGTGCGCCGCCCACCGGCCTCGGCCGGCGTACGAGGGGCGGTCCCCGGCGGTGCTGCCTGCGCTGTCGAACTCATTTGATGATGCCCTCGATCTGGGTACGTGCCGCCTTGAGCAGCGCGGCGTAGTCCGCGCCCGGCGTCAGCGCCTTCTGGATGGTGGGGACCAGGACGCTGTCGACGATCCGCTGCCAGTGCGGGGTGGCAGGGCGGGCCCGGGTGGCGCTGGCGTTGAGCGTGGCCAGCAGCGGGCCGAACGACTCGTAGCCGGGCTTGTCGGCGTACTGCTGGTAGGCGGACTTGCGGGCGGCGAGGCCGAGGGTGGTGTCGATGCTCAGCGCGTTGTGGTCGTAGGCGGCCTTGATGAACTGCTGGGCCAGGTCGGCCTTGGCGCCGCCCTTCGGGGCCGAGAGGTACCACGGGCCGGGGATGCCGGCGACGCCGGCGGTGCCGCCGACCATCGGCGCCGCGCCGACCTTGCCGGCGACCTTCGCGTCCTTCGGGATCTGCCGGTACGCGTGCGCCCAGAACCGGGTCATCGCGGTCTGGCCCTGGTTGAACAGGTTCTGCGCGGCGTTCCAGTCGGTCTGCGCGGCGCCCGTGGGGGCGACCTTGTGCTTGTTGTTCAGGTCGGCGTAGAAGGCCAGCGCGGCGACGTGCTGGGCGTTGTCGACGATGACGTTGCCGCTGTCGTCGAGGACCACGCCGGGGGAGCCAGCCTGGAGCACGTGGGCCAGCCACTCGGTCTCCACCGCGCCCTTGACGTCGGTGCCGTAGAGCTTCTGGTCCGGGCGGGTGAAGAAGGTGGCGATGTCGGTGAATTGCTGCCAGGTGGTGGGCGGGGCGAGCGGGTAGCCGTACTTCTTCTGAAAGGCCGCCTTCTCCTTCGGGTCCTCGAACAGGTCCTTGCGGTAGAAGAGGATCTCGCTGTTGGTCCACACCGGCATGCCGATGAAGTGCCCGTCGGCCTGCGCCTCCTGGATCAGCGCCGGGAAGAGGTCGGTCTTGACCGCGTCGGTGAACAGGCCGTCCAGCGCGGCGAGCTTGTTCGCGAAGAGCGGGATCCAGACCGCGTCGACCGCGCAGACGTCGAAGGAGGGCTTGCCGCTGGCCAGTTCGCTGGTCAGCCGGTTGAACAGCCCTTCGTAGGGGAGTTCGACCAGGGTGACGGCGCTGCCGGTGTCCTGCTTGAACTTGTCGACCACCGGCTGCAACTCGATTTTGCCGCCGCCCTCACAGGCGACGGTGAGGGACTTGTCGCCGGCGGAGCCGCTGCCGCCACCGGCGCCGCAGGCCGAGGTGCCCAGCAGGGCGGCCGCGCCGGCTCCGGCGGTCAGGCCGAGGAAGCCACGGCGGTTCCACCCGCCGGTTGTGGTCCGCATACCGCGAATAGCCATGGTCTGCTCCGTTCAGGGGTTCGCCGGGCGCGTTGGGGGTGCGCGCCGGAGCGCGTGATGGGAGACGGATGGGGCGGTGCCAAAACCTTTTGGCAAAAGCTTTTGGCAGAGCGTAAGAGCGCCCTTCGTAGCGGTCAAGTGTCGAATCTGTTACATCCCCGTACCCGCCGGCCCCCGGGCGGCGGCGGCCGCCGCGCTCACCTTCCGGGCCAGCGCCGGCGCCAGCGCCCACTACACCGTGAACGTCGACGCGGCCGGGCTGGTCAAGCTGTGGCGGCCGGGCCGGGACGTCGCCGTGTACCCGACGCCGATCGTGCGCGGCCGGACCTACCACCTGAAGGTGGTGGCCAGCGGGGCGAGCATCCGGGTGTGGTTGGACCACGGGGCCAGTCCGGTGATCAACACGGTGGACGGCAGCTACGCGGCGGCCTGTTCGGGGTGAACGTCTTCGCCGGAGCGGCGGTGGTGCAGAACGTCCGGCGCGACGCGGCCGGGTTCCGCACCAACCTGGACCAGCGCTGGAACCCGGTCGCCGGGGAGTGGACGGTGACCGCCGGCGGGTTGCGCGGGCGGCGGATGGACAACGGCTTCCGGCTGTCCGATCGTGCCCGGCCGGACGTACTCCCTGAAGGTGGTGGCCGCAGGTTCACGCATCAGGTCTTCCTGGACGGGGACACCACCCCGGTGATCGACGTCTGCGACGGCACGTACGCCGGTGGCCGGTTCGGGGTGAACGTCTTCGACGCGGTGGGGGAAGCTCAGGACTTGACGCTGAGCTGAGCCACCTGCACCGGGCCCGGCTCAGCGTGGTTCCCCGGCGCGGCCACGGTCGTCGTCGGGGAACCGGCCGGCCGGGTCGCCGGCCCGACCGTACGGACCGGCGTCGGCGCGGCCGGCCCGCTGCGGCGCAGGCGGCGGGCCAGCCGGCTGACCAGCTGCCCGGCGGTCACCGGGACCACGGAGAGGACGAGCTGCCCGCTGCGCGGGTCCACGGTGGCGGCGACGCCGTACAGGCGCAGGCCGTGCCGGAGCAGGCGGGGACGGCCGGTGGCCAGCCGCGGCGCGCGGACCGGGGCGCTGCCCCGGCCGTGTGTGCCGGTCAGCTCGGCGCGGACCGGGTGCCGCTGGCCGGTCGCCGCGCTGGCGGCCAGCAGCCGGTCCACCGGGAAGTCGGTGCGGACGGTCCGGCCGGTGGGGTCGGTGGCGTCCAGCAGGGTGGTGCCGGGGAGCTGCCCGGCGACCAGCCGGACCGGCCCGGCCTCGGCCGCGAACCGGGGGTACGGGCTGCGGGTGGTCACCGCGAGGGTGAGCCCGCCCTGCCAGGTCACCTCGACCGTGTCGAGCTTGGCCAGCCAGTCGGCCCGGACGTCGGTGACGTCGGCCCAGCCGCCGGTCCAGGCGCCCGGGTAGCCGGCGTGCCACCGGCCGTTCTCGACCACGGTCGGGGGGACGCCGCGTTCGGCGTCCTGGTCGATGACGGCGAGCAGGTCGTCCACGCCGCCCGCGGTCACCGCGCCGAGCCGCAGCCGGGCCTCGATGTCGAGCCGGTCCCGCAGGTCGTCGGTGACGTACCGGTCGACCAGCCGGCGGACCACCGCGTGCACCTGTTCCTGGTCGGCCCGGTCCAGCCGGCGGAAGTCGTCGCCCACCAGGTTGGCCAGTTCCAGCCCGACGTGGCGGCGCAGCACCGCGTCGCGCCGGGGGCCGGCCGGGATGAGCGCGGCGACGAACGCGAAGAGCCGTTCGACGCTGACCAGCCGGGCCGACACCCGGCTGTGGTAGGTGATGTTGCGGGCGTTGAGCCGGCGTACCGCGTGGTAGTAGTCGTAGTCGGCGAGCACCGAGATGCGCCGGGCCCGGTAGCAGGCTTCGAGGGTGAACGGCTGGTCGCTGAGGACCGGCATGTCCTCGGGGAAGCGCAACCCGTGCCGGTCGACCAGCTCCCGCCGGAACAGCTTCGTGTTCGCCAGGGCCCAGGGCAGCGCCGAGTCGAACAGGTCCACGTCGACCGCGTTCCCGGCGGCGAAGACGTCGGAGAAGACGTGCCGGCCGTTGACCCCGACCACCCTGCCCAGCACCACGTCCGAGCCGTGCCGATCGGCCGCGGCGACCAGCCGTTCCAGCGCCTCCGGCCCGAGGTGGTCGTCGGAGCCGAGGAAGAAGACGTACCGGCCGGTGGCCAGTTCCAGTCCCCGGTTGCAGGGGGCGGCCGGGCCGCCGGAGTTGGGCTGGTGCAGCACCTTGACCGTGCCGGGGTGCCGGGCGGCGAGCCGGTCCAGCAGCCGACCGCCCCCGTCGGCGGAGCCGTCGTCCACCGCCACGATCTCCATCCGCTCGTGACCGATGGTCTGCTCCAGCAGCGAGGAGAGGCATTTCCGCAGGTACGGCATGGTGTTGTAGACGGGGACGACGACGCTGACGTCGGGCGCGGTCATCGGATCGCTCCTTGGGCGGTCGGCCGGTCGGGCAGGGGCGCGCCGGGCGTCGCGGGGTCGGGCGCCGAGGGCGGTCCGGCGTCCGCCAGCAGCCGGTGGTAGACGCCGTCCAGCACCTCGGCCTGCGCCCGCCAGGTCCAGCTCTCCAGCAGACCCGGCCGGTCGTACGCGGCGCGGTAGCGGGCGGGGTCGGCGAGCACGGCGCCCACGGCGCGGACGAAGTCGTCGACGTCGGCGGCCCGGAACACCTCGCCCTGACCGGTCTCCCGCACGGTGGCGGCCATGGTCCGCACGTCGCTGACCACCAGCGGCAGCCGGGCGTGCGAGTACTCGAAGAACTTGGTGATCAGCGCGATCTCGTGGTTCGGCCAGCGGTGGATCGGGATCACCCCGACGTCCGCGCCGGACAGGAACGGCACGACCTGCCAGTGCGGCACGTACGGCAGGACGTGCAGCCGGTCGGCCACCCCGGCCCGGGCGGCCCGGGCAGCGAGCTGCTCGACGTACCGCAGCGCGGGGTTGACCACCAGCGCGACGTGCACCCCGGGCAGTCGGGGCAGAGCGTCGACGAGCGTGTCCAGGCCGCGCTGCGGTGCGGCCGCGCCGCTGTAGACCAGCAGCGGCACGTCGGCGTCGAGGCCGCACTCGGCGCGGATCTCCGGCGGCGGCGCGTCGTCGACCGGGCCGTGCTCCGCCGCGGGGGCGTTGAGCAGTACGGCCGGCGGCGCGGGCAGCCGGTGCTCCCGGCGCAGCAGCTCGGCGAGGTCGTCGGAGACGGTGAGCACCGCGTCGGCGTGCGGGGCGTACTCCCGCTCGTGCGCCCGGTGCGCCGGCAGCCAGCGGGCGTGGTCGCGCCACGGCTTGATGCCGGGCAGGAACTCGTGTGCGTCCCAGACCAGCGCGACCCGCCGGCCCTGCCCGGCAGCGCGGATCTTGGCGCGGGCGCCGACCCCGAGCATCCGGAAGTCGTGGGCGTGGATCAGGTCGGGGCGGAGGCGGTCGATCTCCGGGCCGTAGGCCAGCTCGTAGTCCCACAGCCCGGGCTCCAGCCGCCGCCAGGCGCGGTCGCCCTGCACGACCTGCCAGAACAGGGTGTACGCCCGGTCCCACGGGTTGCGGAACTTCCGCCCGCTGCGGACCCGGTTCAGCATCTTCGTCCGCAACCACACCCACCGGCCGACCAGCCGGGCCACCGTCGCGCGTAGCCGCAGTCCCCGGCTGGCCCGGCGCAGCCGGCCGGGATCCAGCTCGCCGGCGCGGGCCCGCTGCTCCAGCAGCGCGGCGCGGACGGTCAGGTCGGCCTGCCGGGCCCGCACCCACTGGGCCCGGTGCTCGGCGATCCCACCGGGCCGGTACGCCAGCGGCCAGCGCAGCCAGGAGCGGCGGAACTCGTGCCGGCGCCGGTCCAGCGGGTTCGGCATCGGCAGCAGCCGGACCTCGGCGACGCCGAGCTGCCAGCGGCGCTCCACCTCGTCCGGCGACCGGCCGAGCAACGTGACGTCCCAGCCCGCCTCGGCGGCCGAGCGGGCGATCTTCTGCACCCGGGAGTCGCCCTCGACCCTGTTGTCGACGAGCATGACGATCCGGCCGCGGCGCGGTCCGGCCGTCGTCTCGTCCTGTCCCACTGCTGGTCCTCCGCTGGTCGGCCGGTGTCTCCGGCGCGACCCACGCTGGTGGAGCCAGTCGTCTCAGCGGCGACGTGGACGTGACGTCCAGGCGACCGTCAGGCGGCAGTTGGGTTGTGACCCAGGGCACAGCGACCGCCGGTGGGGAGGCCGAACGGGCCCCCCACCAGCGGCGCCCGGTCAGCCGTCGGCGGCGGCCAGCCGTCGCCAGACCAGCGCGGTGAGCAGCGCCATCGCCGTTCCCGCCAGCCAGAACGGCGCGACGATGCTTCCCGTCGCCTGGGCGACCAGGCCGCCGGTCGCCGTGCCGACGGCCGCCCCGCCCAGGTCGGCCAGGGAGTACGCGCCGTTCACCCGGCCGCGCAGCCGGTCCGGCACCAGTCGCTGTCGCAGCGACACGACCACTACGCCCCAGACCATGGTGTGCACGCCCCAGACGGCCAGGGCCGCCCCGGCCACCCAGGGTTGCCGGGTGGTGGCGAGCACCACCTGGAGCCCGACCTCGACGAGCAGCCCGACCCGCAGCAGCGTCGGGGTGCCGAACCGGGCCCGCAGCCGGGGCGCCAGGGCCGTGCCGGCCAGCCCGCCGAGCGCGGCGGCGGTCAGCAGCACCCCGTACCCGACCTCGGTGAGGCCGAGCCGCTGCCGGGCGTAGAGCACGAACGCCGCGAACGCCGCGCAGAACGCCACGTTCATCACCGCGATGCAGCCCGCGAGGGTCCGGAGCACCGGCACGCCCCAGAGCGCGCGTACCCCGGCTGCGATGTCGGCCCGCAACGACCGGCGGGGGTCGCCGACCGTCGGTGCCCCCACCGTCGGGGGCACCGGACGCCAGCGCAGCAGCGCCAGCAGCAGCGCGGCCAGCCCGAAGGTGGCCGCGTCGAAGGCGAACGGCGCCGCCGCGGCCAGGACGAAGAGGTACGCCCCGAGCGGCTTGGCCGCGAACTGGTTGCCGAGCACGAAGGTGGCGAAGAGCCGGCTGTTGGCCTGCTCCAGCCGTTCCGGCGGGACCACCGACGGCAGCAGCGCGCCGGCTGCCGCGTCGGACAGGGTCTCCCCGACCGAGGTGAGAAAGAACGCCAGGCAGATCAGTGGCACGGTGGCCCGCCCGGCGAGCACCGCGACGGCGAGCGCGGCCAGCACCAGGCCCCGGCCGACGTTGACGCCGACGATCAGCCGGCGCCGGTCGAGCCGGTCGACCAGGGCCCCGCTGACCAGGGCGAAGAGCAGCCACGGCAGCTGCTGGGCGAACACCGCCGCGGCGAGCGCGGCCGGGTCCCGGGTGAGCGAGGCGACCAGCAGCGGTCCGGCGACCATGGTGACCCCGTCGCCGAGGTTGGAGACCGCGTTTGCGGTCCAGAGGCGGCGGAAGTCGGGGCCGAGCCGGCCGGTAGGGACGGTGGCGGTCATGCCGACCACCGCGCAGGGGTCTGACGTCCGGGCGCGACGAGGCGCCCGGACGGGTTGTCCGGAAGCACGAGGAACTCCCTCGGAAGCGATGTGGGTTGGCGTGGTCACGCCATGACGGAAGACCCGCGCGGGGGCGGGTCACCTGATCGCTTCGCGGCGAGGGGCGGGTGTCGAGGAGGCGATCCCGCTCACGGCGGCGGAGCCGGCGGTGGGCGGAATCGGCGGGCCGGGCGGCGACGGGCGCCGCGTGGCTCGGGTCAGGACACCGTGGTCCCCAGCGGCGAAGCGGGAGCCAGCACCGTACCGAGAAGAGCCATACCCATGATCGACCTCCTGTCGTCCACGGGTCACGCTAGCGGCCGTCGGCCCGGTCCGCGGCCCCGGTTGGACATCGGTCGGGGCGGTGGGCGAGAGTGTGGCCACGTGAGATACCTGCGCACCGACGGGCGGGTCGGGATCCGCCGCCCCCGCCCTGCCGACGAGGGCGAGTTCCTCGCCGCCGCCCGGCGCAGCCGGGACCTGCACCACCCGTGGCTCGCCGCCCCGGACGATCCGGAGAAGTACGCCGCGTACCTGCGCAAGGTCCGGGGGCGGGACAGCTCGGGCTACCTGTTCTGCGACCTGGCCACCGGAGAGATCGCCGGGTACGCGACCATCAGCGGCATCGTGCTGGGCGCGCTGCGCGGGGGCTACCTCGGCTACGCCGCCTTCCTGCCGTACGCCGGGACCGGGCACGCCTCCGCCGGCATCGGTCTGGTGCTCGACCACGCCTTCACCGGGCTGGGGCTGCACCGGCTGGAGGCGAACATCCAGCCCGGCAACGAGCCGTCCAAGCGCCTGGCCCGCCGGCTGGGGTTCCGGCTGGAGGGCTTCTCCCCGGACTACCTCTTCATCGACGGCGCGTGGCGGGACCACGAGCGCTGGGCGATCACCGCGCCGGAACCCGCCTGACAGCGTGGTGGCGGCCGCCGTACGGCGACCGCCACCGGATGTCGGCTCAGCGTCCCGGGCCGCGGGCCTGCGGACGCTGCCCGGTCAGGCGCTCCAGCCGCGCCTGTTTGTGCTCGACGCGCCGCCGTTGCCGGGGCGTCAGCTCCGGGCGGCCGCTCTGCCGCAGGTACGTCGGCACCCGCCGGTCGTTCGGGATCGGCAGCTTCATGACCCGGTCCTCCGTTCCTCATGGACGGCGAGGGAGAGGTCCCGCAGCACCGGTACCTCCTGCCGCTGCGGCTCCCGGGTCAGCGTCGCGGTGAACCGCTCGGGCCGCACCTCCAGGTACGGCGGGGCGTCGCCCTCGGCGTACCCGGCGACCGCGAAGGCGACCGGGGCGCGGCACTGCCGCTCCGGCCGCACCCGGATGGTCTGCCCGGGGCGGACCAGGTACGACGACCGGTTGACCTTGCCGCCGTCGACCGTGAACGTGTTGTGGGCGACCAGGTCCCGGGCCTCGTCCATGGAGCGCGCGAAGCCCGCCCGGTGCACCAGCGCGTCCATCCGCTGCTCGAGCTGCCCGACCAGGTTCTCCGTCGCGTCGCCGGGCTGTCGGCCTGCCGCCGTCAGGGCGCGGGCCAGCTGCCGCTCCCGCAACTCGTAGCCGGCGCGTACGCGGTGCCGCTCGGAGTCGTCCAAGCGGTATCCCCGCGGGGCGCGCCGTGGCCCGCCGCGCACCCCCACCGGATGCCGTTGTCGTCGCAGCCGGTAGCCGTGCGCCGGGTGCAGCGGGACGACGTCTTCCGGCGAGGGACGTACCGTGGTCCGGACCGCCATGTCGTTTCCTCCCTCTCTCGCGGTCCCACCACCCTCCGCCGCCGTCGGGTGAGGCGACCCCACCCGGTCCGGGTGAGCCGGCGGTCAGCTGCCCGGCTTCGGGAAGGCCACCGGGCTGCGGTGCCCGTCCCGGTCCACCGCCCGAACGCCGTCGACCCCGGCCGCCTTCAACTGCTTGGCCAGGTACGCCGACCCGTACGCCGTGGGTCCCGACGGCGACAAGAACAAGATCGACTCCATGACGTCCAACCTGAGGACACCTGCTGTGGAGCGGGATCGTCCCGGAGGAACGCGCCCCCGCGCTCGCCCGGCAACTGCTCTCCGACGGCATGTTCAGCGGGTGGGGGGATCCGGACCCTGTGCCGGGACGACGCGCCGTACAACCCGGTCGGGTACCACCTGGGCACGGTCTGGCCGCACGACACCTCGATCAGCGTGCTGGGCGTGGCCCGGTACGGCTTCCGGGAGGAGGCCAACCGTGGTCGCCCTCGCCCTGCTCGACGCCGCCGCCGAGTTCGGCGACCGGCTGCCGGAGGCGATGGCCGGCTACGAGCGCGAGCGGACCTTCTTCGCCGTTCCCGTACCCGACCGCGTGCAGCCCACAGGCCTGGGCGTCCGGCGCCCCGCTCAACCTGGTCCGCGCCCTGCTGGGGCTCCACCCGTCGGACGGGCGGTTGGTCGCCGAGCCGGCGCTGCCGGCCGAGGTCGGCCGGATCCAGATCCGCGGCGTCTGCGCGTTCGGCCACCGCTGGGACGTCGACGCCGTCGGCACGGAGGGGTACGTCCGCCTGGCGCGGGACCCGGACCGGCCGCCGGACTGATCGCTACGTTTGTCGCGCGTGTCGACGGGAACGGGAGCGGGCATGACGAAACCTCGTGTGGTGATCGTGGGGGCCGGGTTCGCCGGATACCACGCGGCGAAGACGTTGAGCCGGCTCGCCGGCAAGCGGGCGGAGATCGTCCTGCTGAACTCGACCGACTACTTCCTCTATCTGCCGCTGCTGCCCGAGGTCGCCGCCGGGGTGGTGGAGCCGACCCGGATCTCGGTGCCGCTGTCGGGCACCCTGGACGGCGTCCGGGTGGTGATCGGCGAGGCGGACCGGGTCGACCTGCAGAACCGCTGGGTCGGGTACCGGCAGCAGGAGGGCGACCGCGGCCAGCTGGCGTACGACCGGCTGGTCCTCGCCGTCGGCAGCGTCAACAAGCTGCTGCCGATCCCCGGGGTGACCGAGTACGCGCACGGCTTCCGCGGCCTGCCGGAGGCGCTCTACCTGCACGACCACGTGGTCCGACAGATCGAGCTGGCCGAGCTGTCCGAGGACCCGGCCGAGCAACGGGCGCGCACCACCTTCGTGGTGGTGGGCGCCGGTTACACCGGCACGGAGGTCGCCGCGCACGGGCAGCTCTTCACCGACCGGCTGATCGCCCAGCGGCCGCACCTGACGGTGCGCCCGCGCTGGATGCTGCTCGACATCGCGCCCCGGGTGCTGCCCGAGCTGGGCGAGCGGATGTCGCAGACCGCGGACCGGGTGCTGCGGCGACGCGGCGTGGACGTGCGGATGGGCACCTCGGTGTCGGAGGCCACCCCGGACGGGGTGATGCTGACCGACGGCGAGTACGTGCCCACCTGCAGCCTGGTTTGGTGCGTCGGCGTGCGCCCCGACCCGTTCGTCGCGGAGCTGGGGCTGCGTACCGAGAAGGGCCGCCTGGTGGTGGACGAGTTCCTCAACGTCCCCGGCTACCCCGAGGTGTACGCCTGCGGCGACGCGGCCGCCGTGCCCGACGTGACCCGGCCCGGCCAGATATGCGCGATGACCGCCCAGCACGCGCAGCGGCAGGGCAAGCTGGCCGCCCACAACATCGCCGCCTCCTACGGGCACGGCAAGCGGAAGCCGTACAAGCACTACGACCTGGGCTGGGTGGTCGACCTCGGTGGCAAGGACGCGGCGGCCAACCCGTTGAAGGTGCCGCTGTCCGGCCTGCCGGCCAAGGCGGTGACCCGCGGCTACCACCTGCTGGCCATGCCCGGAAACCGGGCCCGGGTGGGCGCCGACTGGGTGCTCGACGCGACCATGTCCCGGCCCGCCGTACAGCTCGGCCTCGTCCCGGCCAACGCGGTGCCGCTGGAGAGCGAGTCGCCCGAGATGGTGCGCCGGGCCTGAGCGACGGTCAGCCGCCGGCCGGCGGCGCGGCCCCGCCCGTCTCGGGGGCCCGCCCGCCGGCCGGCGGTTGGTCCGGCGCGCCGCGCGACGGCGCTGGCCTGCTGGTGGATCCGTCCTGCCTGCCCGCCCCGCCAGGCGGCTCGGCGGCGCCGGTGGCGGGTGACGGCACGGTGCGCAGCCCCTTCGGGGCGAACTCCCGGAGCAGGATCTGGGCGATCCCGGCGGCCGGGATGGCAAGCAGGGCACCGAGCAGGCCGGCCAGCTCCGCCGCAACCAGCACGCTGACCAGCACGGTCAGCGGGTTCAGCCGGACCGCCCGGGACATGATCACCGGCTGGAGCAGATGATTCTCCGCCTGCTGGTAGACGACGAAGAAGACCAGCACGATGACGCCCGCGGTGGGGGAGTGCGCGAACCCGGCCCCCGCCGCGATGATCGCGCCCAGCGTCGCGCCGACCAGCGGGATCAGGTCCGCGATGGCCACCAGCAGGGCGATCACCGCGGCGAACGGCACGCCGGTGAGGAACAGCACCAGGAAGGTCAGGCCGCCACAGATCAGGCTGATCAGCAGGTTGCCACTGAGGTAGCCGGTGATGGTGCGGGCGGAGTCCCGGCCGATCCGGCGCAGCCGTTCCGCCCCGCCGTCGCCGACCAGGGCCAGCGCGCCGGCGATGATCTTCGGGGCCTCCAGCACCATCAGGTACGCCAGAACGATCACCGTGACCACTCCGGCGACGGTCTGGACCACGCCCCGTACCACCCCCACGGCGGGCTGGCCCAGCCGCGAGCCGTACCGCTGGAGCTGCTCGGCGTGGGTGTTGGCGTAGTCCCGCAGCCGGAACCGGGTCAGCAACTCGCCCACTGGTCCCCGGCCGGCCCGGGCCTCCCGCACCAGCTCCGGCGCCCGGTCAGCGAACCGGCCCACCTCGCCGGCCAGTGGCAGGACGATCACCGCGACGAGGGCGCCGAGCAGGACGAACGCGGCGAGGAAGACCAGCAGGGTGGCGAGCGCGCGCCGTCGAACCCAGCCGCGTTGCAGCCGGTCGACCAGCGGTTTCAGGGCCACCGCGAAGAACGCCGCGACCAGGGTCCAGATCAGCACCCGTCGGGCGGCCCAGACCAGGGCCAGCCCGACCAGGGTGACCAGCACCAGGCCGATGACGATCAGCGCCCGGCGCGCGGTGGACCGGTCCTGGGCGTCGCTCATCCGGCGCGGCTACCCGGCGCGGCTCCGGGAAAACCCGACGCCCGATCCGGGCCGGCGCCGGAGGGAAGGGCTTGCCGGGATCCGCTCGGTCGGGCGCCGGGTGGGGCGCGGGTCAGTCCGCGGCGAGGGTGGCGTCGGTGGCGGGGCGGGCGCCGGAGACGAAGGCGTCCAGCGCGAGGCCGTGCAGCACCCCGCCCGGGGCGGGGTCGCCGGCCACGCGGGCGGTCAGCCGGCGTACCGGCAGGCGGTCGGGCCGGTGCGCGGCGGCGAGCACCAGGTTGCCGTACCGGCGTCCGCGCAGCATCCGCCGGTCGGCGACCAGGCACACGTCGGCGAAGACCGCGCGCAGGGTGGCCACCTGCGCCCGGCAGAAGACCAGCGGCGGGAGGTCGGTCACGTTGACCAGGTAGACGCCGTCCGGGTGCAACGCCCCGGCCACCTCGGCGGCGAACTCGACGCTCGCCACGTGCCCCGGCATCCGGGCCGCTCGGTAGACGTCGGCGAGGACCAGGTCGTACCGGCCGGGCGGAGCGGCGGTCACCGCGTCCCGGGCGTCGGCGACCACCACGGCCACCTCAGGGGGCGGCGGCGGCAGTTCCCGGCGGACCAGGTCGACGACCGCCGGGTCCCGCTCGACGACCAGCTGCGCCGATCCGGGGCGGGTGGCGGCCAGCCAGCGCGGCAAGGTGAGCGCACCGCCGCCCAGGTGCAGCGCGGTCAACGGCCGGCCCGGCGGGGCGGCCAGGTCGATCACGGCGGCCATCCGGCGGACGTACTCGAAGTGCAGGTGGCGCGGGTCGACGACGTCCACGTACGACTGGGCGACCCCGGCGGCGAGCAGCGTACGGCCGGTCCGTCGGGCCGGGTCGACGACCAGCGCCAGGTCGTCGGCGTCGCTCTCCATGGCCGGCAACGCTAGCCCAGGCGGTGGGCGGCCGGCCGGGTCGGGCCGGCGGGTGCCGCGCCCGCCGGCCCGGGCGGCTCAGCCGGCGTTCATCCCGGCGCCGACCTCCTCGATGGCGTCGTCGACCCGGTGGGCCAGGTCGACGTCGAGGCCGGTCACCCCGTCGACCCGTTGGGTCCGCACGGTCAGTACGGCGCTGTCCGGGTCCGGCCGGCCGATCTGCGGGGCGCGGCCGACCTCGGTCCGGAGTTGGTCGAGCCGGTCGAGCACCCGGTCCAGGTTGTCCGGTGGCAGCTCGATCGTACGGACCAGCGACTGCCGGTCGCTCGACCAGTACCGCAGGCCGCTGAGCGCGTCCCTCAGCTCCTGCTCGTTCAGTGGGGCCGTGGCCGACGTCGGACCCACCAGGCGACCGCCGGGCTCCGGCGGCGGCGCGAGCAGCTCCCGCAACCCGTCCGGTACGCGCAGCGACTCGACGAGGTCGCTGTCGGCGTCGGCCAGCGCCGCGAGGGTCGCCTCGGCCTGGTACCGCGCCTGCTCTGGGGTGCGGCCGCTGATCCGGGCCACCTCGGCGAGGAAGCCCGCCAGGTCCTGGTGCCGCTCGATGCCGTCTACCGGCACCACGTCGTGCAGCTTCATCGGCACCGCCTCGAGCAGCCGTTCCCGCGCCGCCTCGTCCAACGCCCATGCCAGCGCCAACACGGTCGCCTCGGCGCCCACCTTGGCCGTGGTGAAGTCGACCCCGGCCCGCCGGCAGACGTCGTCGACCAGGGCGCGGTATCCGAGGGTGGTCACCCCGGGTGCGCCCTTGCCGGGTTCAGTGAGCGGCCGAGCGGGCTGCGGCACGCCGGCCGGCGGCGGGGCGGGACCGCCCCGGGTGGTGTCTGGCTTGTGTCGCCCGGCGGGCGGCGGGCCGGCCCGCCTCCCCCGGTCCAGGGAGGTGATCTGCTTGGACGCGCTCAGGCTGGCGCCGGTCTGGCTGGCCTGCCGACCTCGCTCGCGGGCCTCCCGGGCCAGGGCCCGTCGGCGCTGGTTGTCGCCCTCCATCTGCTTGCGCATCGTCGCACCTCGTTCCTCGTCGGTACCGCTGTTTCCGCGGGTCGCCTTCCCGCCGTCGCGGGGAAGGAAACGACCCCGGCGGGCGCCCGGCGGAGGCCGGACGTCAGCTTCATCCGCTGGGGGTGAGGGGTGCTCACCCGACGGCGGCCCATGATCGGGGTGGACCGGAAGACTTCCGAGGCACGCGGAAGGGAAGGTCGTCATGAAGAGGATCGTCGAGATCGTCCCCGCCCGACCCGGCTGGTACGCCCGGTGGCAGTTGGCCTCCGAGGACACCCGCTGTTACCCGGTGACCCTGTGGGCGCTGCTGGAGGAGACCGACGGGACCGGCCGTGAGGTGGTCGGCGTCGACTCCGTCGGACAGTGGCCCGGAGCGGACGACAACGAGGCGGGTGGGGAGTTCGTCCGCTATCTCTTCCAGACGCCCGATTCCGAGCCACCGGAGGACGCGGAGCCGCCCGCGGTGGAGGAACTGCGGTCGACGGGCCCGCGGTTAAAGCCGGTCCCGGCTGCCTGAGCCACCCTCCCCGGCCCCCGGCCCCTGGTCCCAGGGCCGGGGGCCACCCCGTCCTCCGACCCGCGCATCAGCGGCGGGAGGTGCGCGCTGACCGTTGCCGTCCGAGCGTCGCGACCCGTCTCGCGTATACTTGCTGCACTGCAAGCACCCCGCCTGCGGTGGGAGCGGGAGGGACCCAGGTTGACGCTCACCGTCACGCACGCCCGGCGGGCCGGCGGTCCGGCGTGCGTGCGACTCGCCGGTGAGCTCGACATGAGCACGTCCCCCCAGCTCAACGCCGCGATCCGACCGGCTCGCCGCCGACGGTGAGCGATACCTGCTGATTGATCTCACCGAGCTGACCTTCTGCGACTCGACCGGCATCGCGGCGTTCATCCGCGGGGACAACCGGGCCTCGGCCGACGGCGGTTGGT
>NZ_QGKS01000156.1 GCF_003172935.1 Micromonospora sicca
GGGCAGGACCGTCTCGGCGGGCGGGGTCATCCGGGAGGTGGCGACCACCCGGGCGACGCCCACCACGATCGGCGGGGCCAGCAGGTCGACCATCTCGGCCGGCAGGGCCGGACGGACGGCCGGCCAGTCGACCTCGTCCACCGACCAGTACGTCGCACCGGAGTCCTCGGTCGCCGTCTCCTGCGGCGCGTCGTCGGACGTACGGCGGTGCTTGGCCATGGGAATGCCTCCTCCGGGCTGCCGGGGCGCGGCCCCCGCGGGCCGCCGGCTGGGACACCCGGTGAAACGAGCCCCGCACCGGCCCGGTGACGCCGGGGCCGGTGCGGGACTGCGGATCGTTGCCGGAGCTCCCGCCGTCAGTCGAAGATGGGGCCCAGCTCGCGGGAGCGCTTCAGCTCGTAGAAGCCCGGGGTGCCGGCGACCAGCAGGACGCCGTCCCAGAGCCGGCCGGCCGCCTCACCCTTCGGCGCCGGGGTGATCACCGGGCCGAAGAAGGCGACCTTGCCGCCGTCCGGGCCGGGGGCGTGGATCACCGGGGTGCCCACGTCGGTGCCGACCGGCCGCATGCCCGCCTCGTGGCTGGCCCGCAGCGCCTCGTCGTACGCGGTGGACTCGGCGGCGTCGGCGAGCGCCGGGTCCAGCCCGACGTCGGTGAGCGCGCCGACCAGCATCTCCCGGCCGAGCGGCTCCTTGCCGAGGTGGATCCGGGTGCCCATCGCGGTGTAGAGCTTCGCCACCGCCTCCTGGCCGTGGGCCTGCTCGACGGCGATGCAGACCCGCACCGGGCCCCAGCCGCTCTTCATCAGTTCCTGGTACTGCTCGGGCAGGTCCCGGCCCTCGTTGAGCACGGACAGGCTCATCACGTGGAAGTCGATGTCCACGGGCCGGACCTTCTCGACCTCCAGCAGCCAGCGGGACGTGATCCACGCCCACGGGCACAGCGGGTCGAACCACATGTCCACGGCGACACGTTCGGTCACGGTGAGATCCCTTCACGACGGGTGCGCCGGTGAGCCCGGCGCCTCCCTCGATCCTCACCCCGACCAGCATGGCCCGGTACCGGAATGAGAGCGTGACCTCGACCACCGAAGGGTGTCGGTGCATGGAAGACTCGGACCGGACCGGCCGTCACGAGCGGGCCGGGGAGGCCGGGGCCGCCGCGGCGCGGCGCTAGTGGGATGGAGACGAACAGTGCCGGGAGTGCGCAATCTGACCCAGGTCGAGGCCACCGAGCGGGCTCGCCTGCTCGAGGTGACCGGGTACGACATCAGCCTTGACCTGTCGACCGCCGTGCAGGGCACGGGACGCACGTTCCGCTCGATGACCGAGGTCCAGTTCCGCTGCGCCGAGCCGGGCGCGACGACCTTCATCGAGGTGGCCGCCGAGTCGGTGCGGTCCGCGACGCTCAACGGCGCGCCCGTCGACACCTCCGGCTGGTCGGCGGAGAAGGGCCTCACGCTGTCCGGTCTGGACGCGGAGAACACCCTGGTGGTGGACGCGGACTTCGGATACTCGAACAGCGGGCAGGGCCTGCACCGCACGGTGGACCCGGTCGACGGGGAGACCTACCTCTACAGCCAGTTCGAGACGGCGGACGCGCAGAAGGTCTTCGCCTGCTTCGACCAGCCCGACCTGAAGAGCGTCTTCACCTGGCACGCCACCGTGCCGGACCACTGGCGGGTGGTCTCCAACATGCCGGTGGAGCGGGAGGAGCCGGCCGGCGAGGCGCTGAAGACCGTCCACTTCGTGGAGTCGGCGCGGATGAGCACCTACATCACCGCGCTCTGCGCCGGGCCGTACCACGAGGTGCGGGACAGCCACGACGGCATCGACCTGGGGGTCTTCTGCCGGGCGTCGATGGCGCGGTACCTGGACTCGGACGACCTGTTCCTGATCACCAAGCAGGGCTTCGACTTCTTCCACGAGAAGTTCGGGGTGCGCTACCCGCTGCCCAAGTACGACCAGCTCTGGGTGCCGGACTTCAACGCCGGCGCGATGGAGAACTTCGGCTGCGTCACGCACGCCGAGTCGCACTACATCTTCCGCTCGCAGGTCACCGACTTCGAGTACGAGCAGCGGGCCAACACGATCCTGCACGAGCTGGCGCACATGTGGTTCGGTGACCTGGTCACCATGCGCTGGTGGAACGACCTGTGGCTGAACGAGTCGTTCGCCGAGTGGGCCAGCCACTGGTGCAACACCCACGCCACCCGGTTCCACGACGCGTGGACGACCTTCCTGTCGATCCGCAAGAACTGGGGCTACCGGCAGGACCAGCTCTCCTCCACCCACCCGGTGTACTGCGAGATGCCGGACCTGGAGGCGGTCGAGGTCAACTTCGACGGCATCACGTACGCCAAGGGCGCCAGCGTGCTCAAGCAGCTCGTCGCGTACGTCGGGGAGGAGCCGTTCCTGGCCGGCCTGCGGGCGTACTTCGGCAAGCACGCCTGGGGCAACGCCACCTTCGACGACCTGCTCTCCGAGCTGGAGACCGCCTCCGGCCGGGAGCTGCGCAAGTTCGCCGCGCAGTGGCTGGAGACGGCGCAGGTCAACACGCTGCGCCCCGAGGTGGCCATCGGCGACGACGGCAGCTACCAGCGGGTGCTGGTCCGCCAGGAGGCGCCGTCCGGGCACCCGACGCTGCGTACCCACCGGATCGGGGTGGGCCTCTACGACCTGACCGACGGCCGGCTGGTCCGCCGGGAGCGGGTCGAGGTCGACGTGACCGGGGAGCAGACCGAGCTGTCCGCGCTGCACGGCAAGCCGGCCGCCGACGTGCTGATGCTCAACGACGACGACCTGACGTACGCCAAGCTGCGGCTGGACGAGCGGTCGATGGCGAACGTGGTGCAGCACATCGCCGGCTTCGAGTCGTCGCTGGCCCGGGCGCTCTGCTGGACCGCCGCCTGGGACATGACCCGCGACGCCGAGCTGCCCGCCCGCGACTACGTCGCGCTGGTGCTGGCCGGCCTGCCCGCCGAGACCGACATCAACCTGGTCACCGCCACCCTGCGGCAGGCGACCACCACGCTCACCTTCTATGTCGACCCGGCGTGGGCGCCGACCGGCTGGGCCGAGCTGGCCCGGACCGCGAAGGACGGGCTGCTCGCGGCGGAGCCGGGCAGCGGCTTCCAGCTCGCCTGGGCCCGGGCGTACGCCTCGGCGGCCCGCTCCGCCGAGGACCTGGCCACGCTGCGTGGCTGGCTCGACGGCACCGAGGTGCCGACCGGGCTGACCGTGGACACCGAACTGCGCTGGGCGCTGCTCCAGTCCCTCGTGGCCAACGGGGCGGCCGGCACCGCCGAGATCGAGGCCGAGCTGGCCGGCGACCGCACCGCCAGCGGCGAGCGGGAGGCCGCCTACGCGCACGCGCTGGTGCCGACCGCGGAGAACAAGGCGGCGGTGTGGGCGTTGCTCACCGGCCCGGAGGCGCTGCCGAACTGGCGGCACCGGGCGCTGCTGCAGGGCTTCGCGCACCCGGCGCAGGTCGACCTGGTCGCTCCCTACCGGGAGAAGTACTTCGCGGTGGTGGACCAGGTCTGGGCCAGCCGGGACAGCGAGCCGGCGCAGGAGTTCACCCAGCTCGCCTACCCGGCGTACCTGGTCGAGGACGAGACGGTCGCGGCGACCGACGCGTGGCTGGCCGGCGAGGGTCACCCGGCCCCGCTGCGCCGGCTGGTCGCCGAGGGCCGGGACGGCGTGGCCCGCGCCCTGAAGGCCCGCGCCAGGGACGCCCAGAGCGCCTGATCCGCCGGGTCGCCGAGATGGCGATACACGAAGCCCGGCCCGCGAAACGCGGACCGGGCTTCGTCGTGCTCGGGGAGGGCTCAGCCCTTGCCGGCGTGGCTGGCGAGCTGGTCGAGGCCCTGGATGATGCCGCCGGCCAGGTCGCCGCCGCCGAAGGACGCCACCATGGAGAGCGCGGCGAGCTTGGCGTACGTGTCCGGGATGCGCTTGCGCGCGTACCGGCCGGTGACGATCTCCAGCTGCCGCTGGTTGGGCGACACGGCGATCAGGACCGACCTGTCGGGCTCGGCGAGCTGGTGGTGCAGCCGCTGGGCGTGCTCCCGGATCGGCTCGTCGAGGCCGCCCACGTAGACCGAGAAGACCAGGCCGGTGCCCTGGTCGGCCAGGCGGAGCGCCTCGTCGATGCGGAGCAGCTGGCGGGTCGAGAAGGGCCCGTCCAGCACCTGGGGCGGGTTACCCGTCCCGGCCTGCGTCTCACCAACGGTCACTTGTGCCTCCGGTTCCACCGGCCGGCGCCTCGACGCCGGCCTTCTCAAGCTTGTGGCTGGTCAGCGCCGGCGCCTGCGCGCCCGCGGCCAGCGCGGTGCCGGCCGAGTCGGCCAGCTGCTCCGGACGGCCGAGGAACCAGACCGGAGTGAAGTCGAAGGGCCGGCCCGGCCGGTAGCGCTTGGCGCCGCCACCGCCGCCACGGCCGCCGGCGATTGCCAGTCCGGCGATCACCAGCACCGCGGCCGCCGGGATGCCGACGAAGACCAGCAACGTCTCGGTAACAGACAACCTCAACGCCCCCAGGCGGAAAGAGAGAGACCAGGAATTCCGGGTCGGGTGGACTGTCAAGGAGACGATTCCCCGACTCCGCTTGTGGTATTCACGTTAGCGGAGTCGACGGCCCGCCAGATTGCGGGGTGGTGATCCCAGCCGCCACTCCCGTGCTCCAGTTGCGCGGCAGTGGCGATCAAAGTCGCGTCGGCGCCGTACCGGCCGGTGAGCAGCACCCCCACGGGCATGCCGTCGGCGGTGCGACCGACCGGCAGGGAAACGGACGGTTCGCCGGTCACGTTGAAGATGGCGCAGTACGGCGAGAACCGGCGCTGCCGGTCGAAATCCTCCGCCGGATCGAGGGCGGCGAACGACCCCACCGGCGCCTGCGGCGCGGCCAGCGTGGGGCAGAGCAGCAGGTCGCAACCGGCGGTCCGGTGGGCGCCGAGGCGTACCTGGGCCTGCAGCTCGCCCAGGGTGGCCATCAGCGCGCCCGCGCCGACCGCCGCGCCGCGCGAGCGGAGGAGCCGGGTCAGCGGCAGCAGCTCCCTCTCCCGCTCGGGCGGCACCGGGGAGAGCGCCAGGACGTACCAGACGGTCTCGAAGAGCGGCCACGCCGCCGGGCCGAGCGGCGCCGGGACCTCGACCACCTCGTGGCCGGCCGCGGTGAGCAGCCCGGCGGCCCGGTCGACGGCGGCGACACAGTCGGGGTGGACCGGCTCGTCGGCGAGCATCGGGCTGGTGAAGCGGCCGATCCGCAGCCGGCCCGGCGCGGCCTCGCGGGCGGCGGCCAGGTAGCCGCCGGCGGGCGCGGCCGGGGGCAGGTAGGGCTCGCCGGGCACCGGCTGCGCCATGACGTCGAGCAGCGCGGCGACGTCGGCGACGGTCCGCCCGAGCGGGCCGTTCGTCGGCAGCCCGAACGCGCCGAAGCCGAGCGGCCCGCCGGAGACGAGTCCCCGGCTGGGCTTGTAGCCGACCAGGCCGCAGAGCGACGCCGGGATGCGCAGCGAGCCGCCGCCGTCGGAGCCCTGGGCCACCGGCACCAGCCCGGCCGCCACGGCGGCCGCCGCGCCGCCGCTGGACCCGCCCGCCGTGTAGCCGAGGCCCCACGGGTTGCGGGCCGGCGGCGCCACCAGCCCCTCCGAGTAGAGCGAGCAGCCCAGCTCGGAGGTGGTGGTCTTGCCGAGGCTGACCAGCCCGGCAGCCCTGATGAACCGGACCACGTCGGCGTCGATCGGGGGCACGAAGTCGGCGAAGGCGGCGGAGCCGAAGGTGGTCCGCACCCCGGCGGTCAGCGTGAGGTCCTTGATCGCGGTCGGTACGCCGTGCAGCGGACCGCGCCGCTCGGCCGGCACCGCGTCGGCGGCCCGGGCCGCCTCGACGGCCAACTCCTGCGTGACGGTGACGAACGCGCCGACCGTGTCGCTCAGCGCGTCCACCCGGGTCAGCTGGTGCCCGACCAGCTCCACGCTGGACAGCTCGCCACGGGCGATCGCGGCGGCCTGCTCCAACGCGGTCAGGTCGTGCGGCTCGGCCATGCCGTCATCCTGCCCGGATGATCCGCCCGACGCACTCTTCACGCGCCGACCGGCCCGGTCCCGGCACGGGTGGCCCGGGCCGGGGGCGGCGGCCGGAGCCGGAACGCCGGGCCGGGGTTGGTGGATGTCCTTTGCTCTGCTGCAGGCCACGCAACACCGGTGGGCGCCGGGTGTTGCCGTCGCTGAAGCAGAGCAAAGGATGCGCGAGGCAGTCCGGCTGCCGGCCGGCAGCGCCGGGCGGGGCGTCGGAACACAGCTCGCTGCGGTCGGGGGCGCAGGTCGGCGGTCAGCCGTGCAGGAAGCGCAGGGCGTTGCGGGACAGGAGCTTGTCGCGCTGGTCGGCGGTGAGGAAGTCGGCCTTCGCGACCACCGCGCCGACCGGTCGCTCCCCCAGCGGGTACGGGTAGTCGCTGCCGACCAGCACCCGGTCCTCCCCCATGGTGTCCACCAGCAGCCGCAGGGCGGCCGGCTCGAAGACCACCGAGTCGACGCTGAACCGGCCGACGTAGGAGCTGGGCGGGGCGGTGGAGGCGCCGCGCACCAGGTCGCCGCGGCGGTGCCAGGCGTTGTCGGCGCGGCCCAGCCAGAACGGGAAGCTGCCGCCGCCGTGCGCGAAGCAGATCCGCAGCGTCTCCGGCACCCGGTCGAAGACGCCGCCGAGGATCAGCGCCAGCACCGACAGGTGGGTCTCCGCCGGCATGCCGGTCAGCCAGCGGGCCATCCACCGGTCCAGCCGGGGCCCGCCCGGCATGTCCCAGGGGTGTACGAAGACCGGTGCGCCCACCTCGGCGCAGTGGGTCAGGAACTGCACGATCCCCGCGTCGTCCAGGTCGCGGTCGCCGACGTGGTTGCCGATCTCGACGCCGACGTGGCCCGCCGCCAGGCAGCGGTCCAGTTCGGCGCAGGCGGCGTCCGGGTCCTGCAACGGCACCTGGCAGAACGGCACCAGCCGGTCGCCGCCGGCCGCGGTGACCTCCAGGGTCAGGTCGTTGAAGATCCGGGCCACCTTCACCGCCTGGTCGGCGGGGCGGTCGTAGGAGAAGAACACCGGGGTCGGCGAGACCACCTGGACGTCCACCCCGTCGTCGTCCATGTCCGCCAGCCGCGTCGGCGCGTCCCAGCAGGCCGAGCCGATCGCGCGGAACTCCGTCTCGCCCACCATGATCATGGCGGCCCGCTCGGAGTCCACCCGCAGCCAGGGCCAGCCGGACCCGCCGCACTGGGCGTCGAGGTCCGGCCACCCCTTCGGTACGACATGCGTGTGCACGTCGACGACCGGACCGCGCATCAGCCCTTGCCCGGGTGCAGGGTGCCGCACTTGTCGCAGGTGCGCGCCGCCTCGTCGGCGTAGAACGCCTGGAAGACCGGGGGCAGGTCGGCGGCGATGTCGCGGACCTGGAGCTCCACCTCGTGCACCTTGTGCCCGCACTCCGGGCAGTACCACTGGAACTTCTCCAGGGTGCCCTCCTCGCGGACCCGCTCGACCACCACGCCGATCGAGCCGGCCTCCGGCCGCTGCGGCGAGTGCGGCGTGTTGCGCGGCAGCATCCACATCTGACCCTCGCGCACGTGCACCGTACGCGGCCCCTCCGGGGTCATCAGGTTGATGTGCATGTTGCCCTTGACCTGGTAGAAGAACTCCTCGTACGGGTCGACGTGGAAGTCGGTGCGCTGGTTCGGCCCGCCGACCACCATGACGATGAAGTCGTCCCCGCCGGGGAACATCTCCTTGTTCCCCACCGGCGGCTTCAGCAGGTGCTGGTTCTCCGCGATCCAGCCCGGAAAGCTGAACGGCTCCGCGATCTCACTCACGACTGACCTGCTTCCTACTACTTGCTCATTGCCGAGCGGTTCGGATAATTCGCTCTCCGCTCGGCGGTGGCCGGGCTGGAGTCCTGGACCGGCAGTCTGGTCCGGTGGCGATCGGTCCTGTCCTGCAGGATCTGCCTCACCACATGGTGCGGGGTGTGCAGGGCGATGTCGGGGTCGCCTGCTCGCTGCAGGATGTTGATCGCGGCGTTCACGTCGGCCTGCCAAACCACCCCGCACGGGGTGCAGTGAAGCCGGTCCCCGTTACGTGGGCCGAGCCGGCCGCAGCGGTGACAGGCTTGTGAGGTGTAGGCGGCGTTGACGTGCACGAGCGCAGAACCTCTGCGCTCCGACACGTTGGTCAGCGCCTCGGCGGTGACTCCTTTGGTCCACGCGGCGAGGCGCCGGTTGACGTTCTTGCCGAGCGTGGTGCGCCCGGCGAAGGTCTTGGTGAGGTCTTCGGCGACCACGGTGGCGGCCTTGTCGACGACCCGGTGCACGGCGGTGAAGATCTCCGTGCGCACCCGTGCGCGGTGGCGCGCGGCCTGTCGCTCCCGCTTGACCGTGCCGAGGTTGTTGGCGGTGATCCGGTGCGCTTTCGCGTGGTCACCACGACCGGCGGCGCTGTTCGCAATCGAGCGCAGCTTCGCCCGACGCCGGTTGCGTTCCTTCAACCGGTCCGACTCACTGGACAACAGCTCACCAAGGCCACAGCCATGGCGGGCGCCGTCGGAGTCGGTCAGGGCCTCGGTGTAGCCCTTGTCCACACCAACCGTTCGCCCGCCGCACGGCCGCTGCGACGACCGCATCTGCGACGCGTCGATCTGGTAGTGCACCTCGACCCGACCACCATGCAGGATCAGCCGCAGGGTCCCAGCCGGGGCCACCGTCGTGGACAACGGGATCCGGACCATCTGGCGGCGTTGCAGACCGGGAACAGCCAGCCACAACCGGCCGCGCCCGCCGGTGGCGGTGTTGTGCTGGTCGGCGCGCACCACAATCTGATCGTGCGTGCGGTTACGGCCCCGCTTCCAATGCTTACGCATCTGCCGGGCCAGGAACGGGTCCTCAGCCCACCGGTCGACCGCCAAGGCGTTGAACATCCGCTTGCGCTCAGCCGGGTCATTGGTGCGCCGGGTGATGGCCCGCCGGACCTCTACCTTGGCCGCCGCCAGGTTCGCCGCGATATCGGCCATGGCGTCGCGGACGGTTTCCTTCCACGCATTGGCCAGCACACCGAACCGCACGTGCGTGCCGTCTGCCAGCCACCGGTCCCGCACCTGCCGGTCCGTCAACCCGGACCCCACACCGCCGACCGACCCGTAACGCTGCCAGACCTCATTACGAACCTGACCCAACCGACGAGCCTGCTCCACCGCCGCATACTTACCCGCATTCAGGGCCATCGAATAAGCGATGCGCGTAGCCTTCACCAGTCAACCTCCGCGGTCCGGTCCGCCCCTATTAGTGTAGATAGATCTACGAAGGACAGGGATCAATAGTTGCGTCCCCCTAGGGGAGCAGGGCCACGGCCTGCATCTCGATCAGCAGGTGCGGATGCGGCAGCTGGTGCACGGCCACCGTGGTCCGGGTCGGCCCGGTGGCGTCGAAGAACTCCGCCCATACCTCGTTGTATCCGCCGAAGTCATTCATGTTGACCAGGTACGACGTCACCTGGACCAGGTCGGCCAGGTCCGCGCCGACCGAGCGCAGCAGATCCCGGATGTTCTCGATCACCGCCCGAGTCTGCACCCGGATGTCGAGGTCCGTGGTGCCAAACTCGTCCACCGAGACCCCCGCGAAGCTGTTGTCCGGGCGGCGCGACGACGTACCCGAGATGAAGAGGAACCCGCCGGCCACCTTGACGTGCGGGAACGCGCCGCGCGGGACGGCCTTCCCGGCCACCACCCGGGCGGTCATGACTCCGCCCGCAGCGACGCCGTGCCGAGCTTCTCAACGACCGCCCGGACGTGCGCGCCGGGGCGCAGCGGCACCGCGGCCGTCGCGGCGCCGGCGAGGAACAGCCAGCCTTCGCGCAGCCGGACCCCGTGCCGCCCGGCCAGCCGGATGCCCTCGTCCAGGGCCCGGCGCGGGTCGCCGAGGATCGCCGCCGTCGAACCGACCTGGGCCACCCGGCCGTCGATCTCCAGCAGCACCCCGAGGTTGTCCAGCCCGTCCGGCACCGGCGACCACGGGCCGACGACGAACGCGGCGGCCGAGGTGTTGTCGGCGATCACGTCCGGCAGGGAGAAGGTGAAGTTGGCGTACCGGGAGTCGATCAGCTCGATCGCCGGGGCGACCGCGCGGACGGCGTCGGCGAACGACCCCAGCGGCTCGCCGGGCTCGGGGAGGCGGTCCAGCAGGAACGCCACCTCCGGCTCGACCCGGGGATGGATGAAGGCGCCGACGTCGACCGTGCCGCCGTCGGGGACCCGCATCAGGTCGGTGAGCCGGCCCCAGATCACCTCGTCCACGCCGACCTGGGCCATCTTCGCCTTGCTGGTCAGCCCCATCTTCAGCCCGACCAGCCGCTCACCCCGGTCCAGCCGGCGCTGGAGCAGCGCGGTCTGCACCGCGTACGCGGCGTCGACGTCGAGGCCGGTCTCGGCGGCGAGCTGCGGGATCGCGGTGGCGCTGTCGGCCGCCGCGCCCAGCTTCTCCGCGATGCCCGCGATGTCCGGCCCGATCACGGTGCCACCTCCTGCTCCTCGTGGCGGCCGGCGAGGTCCAGCGCCACGTCCACGATCATGTCCTCCTGGCCGCCGACCATCCGGCGCCGGCCCAGCTCCACCAGGATGGAGCGGACGTCCACGCCGTACTTCGCGGAGGCGCGTTCGGCGTGCCGGAGGAAGCTCGAGTAGACGCCCGCGTACCCGAGGGAGAGCGTCTCCCGGTCGACCTGGACCGGCCGGTCCTGGAGCGGCCGGACGACGTCGTCGGCCGCGTCCATCAGCGCGAAGACGTCGCAGCCGTGCTTCCAGCCGTGCAGCTCGGCGACCGCGACGAAGACCTCCAGCGGCGCGTTGCCGGCACCGGCGCCCATCCCGGCCAGGGACGCGTCCACCCGGACCGTCCGGCCGTGCGGCGCGTCCGGACCGGCCGGTCCGTCGCCGAGGATCCGGCCGTGCTCGACGGCGAGCACGCTGTTGGCCACCCCGAGCGACAGGTTGTGGTGCGCGTGGATGCCGATCTGCGTCTCCGGTTCGAGGACCTGCCGGTACGCGTCGACCCGCTGCGCCACGTCGGACATCAGCAGCCGCCCGCCCGAGTCGGTGACGTAGACGCAGTGCGCCCCGTACGACTCCATCAGCTTGGCCTGGGCGGCCAGCCCGGCTGGCTCGTTCATGTGCGACATCATCAGGAACCCGGAGACGTCCATGCCGTTCTCCCGGGCCCAGGAGATGTGCTGGGCGGAGATGTCCGCCTCGGTGCAGTGGGTGGCGATCCGGACGCTGGTCACCCCGAGCGCCCTCGCCGCCTTCAAATCGGCGATGGTGCCGATGCCGGGCAGCAGCAGGGTGGTGAGCTTCGCGCTGGTCATCACCTCCGCGGCGGCGGAGATCCAGTCGGCGTCGCTGGCCGCGCCGTGGCCGTAGTTGACGCTGGAACCGGCGAGGCCGTCGCCGTGCGCCACCTCGATGGCGGCCACCCCGGCCGCGTCCAGCGCGGCGGCGATGGTGCGCACCTGGTCCACCGTGTAGCGGTGGGCGATGGCGTGCATGCCGTCCCGCAGCGTCACGTCCTGGATGTACAGGTCGGTCATGCCGCCACCTCCGCGCTGCTCGCCCGCCGGGCCACCAGCCGCTCCGCGGTGCGCAGCGCGGCCGAGGTCATGATGTCCAGGTTCCCGGCGTACGCGGGCAGGTAGTGCCCGGCGCCGGAGACCTCCAGGAACACCGACACCTGGAGTCCGACCAGGTGCCGCCCCAGCGACGGCACGTACGTGTCGACCCGGTCGAACTGCACGTCCTGCTTGAGCCGGTAGCCGGGGACGTACTCCTGCACGGTGGCCACCATGTCGGCGACCGAGGCGGCGATGGCGGCCCGGTCGGCGTCGGCGTCCGGGCAGAGGCAGTAGACGGTGTCCCGCATCAGCAGCGGCGGGTCGGCGGGGTTCAGCACGATGATCGCCTTGCCGCGTTCCGCGCCGCCGACCACCTCGATGGCCCGGGCGGTGGTCTCGGTGAACTCGTCGATGTTGGCCCGGGTGCCGGGGCCGGCCGAGCGCGAGGCGATCGAGGCGACGATCTCCCCGTACGCGACGGGGGTGACCCGGCCGACGGCGGCGACGATCGGCACGGTCGCCTGCCCGCCGCAGGTCACCATGTTGACGTTCGTCTCGTGCAGGTGCTCGTCGAGGTTGACCGGGGGCACCACGTACGGGCCGATGGCGGCGGGGGTCAGGTCGACCACCGTCCGGCCGTGCGCCCGGAGCACCGCGTCGTTGTGCCGGTGCGCGCCGGCCGAGGTGGCGTCGAAGACCAGCTCGACGTCGGCGAACTCGGGCAGCGCCACCAGGCCGTCGACGCCCTCGGCCGTGGTGGCCACGCCGAGCCGCCGGGCCCGGACGAGCCCGTCCGAGTCCGGGTCGATGCCCGCCATCGCGACCATGCGCAGGCTGTCGCTCAGCCGGAGCACCTTGATCATCAGATCGGTCCCGATGTTGCCGGACCCGATCACCGCCGCCCCGACCGTCACGCCGCCTCCTCGGATGAAGAGAAACAGGTCCGCACCGAGCCGAGCCCGGAGATACGCGCCTCGTAGGCCGCGCCAGGGGTCACCGGCACCATCGGGCCGAGCGCCCCGGAGAGCACCACGTCGCCGGCGCGCAGCGGGTCGCCGGCGCGGGCCATCGTGCCGGCCAGCCACTCCAGCGCGTGCAGCGGATTGCCGAGGCAGGCCGCGCCGGCGCCGACCGAGACGGGCTCCCCGCCGTGTTCCAGGACCATCCCGCACAGCCGCAGGTCCACGTCGGCGAGCCGGCGGGGCGTGGTGCCGAGCACGAAGAGGCCGCTGGAGGCGTTGTCGGCGACGGTGTCCACGATGGAGATGTCCCAGCCGGCGATCCGCGAGTCGACGATCTCGATGGCCGGCAGCACGTGGTCCACGGCCCGGATCAGGTCGACGGTGGTGACCCGCTCGTCGGGCAGGTCCGCGCCGAGCACGAAGGCGATCTCCGCCTCCACCCGGGGCTGGAGCAGCCGGTCGATCGCCACCTCGACGCCGTCGCCGACCGCCATCACATCGGTGAGCACGCCGAAGTCCGGCTGGTAGACGCCGAAGTTCTCCTGCACCGCCCGGGAGGTCAGGCCGATCTTCGCGCCCACCCGGCGCTCACCCCGGTCCCACCGGGCCTGGGCCTGGAGCTGCTGCACCTGGTACGCCGCCTCGACGTCGCCCTCGGGCAGCAGCCGCCCACGCAACGGCGGGCAGGGCTTCCCGCTCTCCCGGGCCTCGGTCAGCTCCCGGGCCGCGGTTTCCAGATCGCTCATGTGAGGTCCACGCAGACGTTGGTGAGTTCGGAGTAGAAGTCGAGCGAGTGCACCCCGCCCTCCCGGCCGATGCCGGAGGCCTTCACCCCGCCGAACGGGGTGCGCAGGTCACGCAGGAACCAGGTGTTCACCCAGACGATGCCGGCGTCGAGCCGGGACCCGGCCCGGTGCGCCCGGCCCACGTCCCGGGTCCAGACCGTCGCGGCCAGGCCGTACTCGGTGCCGTTGGCCAGGGCGTACGCCTCGTCCTCGGAGTCGAAGGGCGCCACGTGCACGACCGGGCCGAAGATCTCCTCCCGGTTCGTCCGGGCGTCCGGGCCGAGCCCGGTCAGCACCGTCGGCTGCACGTACGCGCCGCCGTCGCGGGCGTCCCCGAAGCCGGGCACCCCGCCGCCGGCCAGCACCTCGGCGCCCTCGGCGCGGGCCAGGTCGTAGTGGCCCAGCACCTTGTCCCGGTGGGCGTGCGAGATCAGCGGCATGTTGACGGTGGCCTCGTCGGCCGGCCAGCCGTACGCCAACTCGTCGGCCCGCTTGGCCAGCCGGGCGGTGAACTCCTCGAAGACCGGGCGCTGCACGTAGATCCGTTCGGTGCAGAGGCAGACCTGACCGCCGTTGGTGAAGCTGGACCGGACCGAGCCCGCCACCGCCGCGTCCAGGTCGGCGTCGGCGAAGACCAGTCCCGCGTTCTTGCCGCCCAGCTCGAAGCTCACCGCCTTCACCCCGTCCGCGGCGGCGCGCATGATGGCGCTGCCGGTGGCGGACTCGCCGGTGAAGGTGATCGCGTCGACGCCCGGGTGCCGGGTGAGGAACTCCCCGGCCGAGTCCGGGCCGAAGCCGTGCACCAGGTTGAACACCCCCGCCGGTACGCCCGCGGCGGCCATCACCTCGGCCAGCAGGGTCGCCGAGGCCGGGGTCTCCTCGCTGGGCTTGACCACCACGGCGTTGCCGCAGGCCAGGGCCGGGGCGACCTTCCAGGTGAGCAGCAGCAGCGGCAGGTTCCAGGGCACGATGATCGCGACCACGCCCACCGGTTTGCGGACCGCGTAGTTGAGCGCCCGGCCACCGGTCGGGGTGACCGTGGTGAACGACTCGGTCGGGGCGGTCGCCACGATCTCGGCGAACGCCCGGAAGTTGGCCGCGCCGCGCGGAATGTCCAGCGTGCGGGCCTGCGAGATCGACTTGCCGGTGTCGGCGACCTCGGCGGCGACCAGGTCGTCGAAGCGCCGTTCCAACTCGTCGGCGACCCGGCGCAGCACCTCGGCGCGCTCCCGCTCCCCCATCCGGCCCCACGGCCCGCGCAGCGCCGCCTGGGCGGCGGCCACCGCGTCGTCCACGGTGGACGCGTCCGCCTCGGCCACCTCGAAGACCGGCTCGCCGGTGACCGGGCTGCGCTTGGTGAACCGGGTTCCGGCGGCGACGAACTCGCCGCCGACGAAGTTGCGCAGCAGTCCCGGCCCGTCCGGTGCGTGCCCGGCCATCAGCCGGGGATCCCAGAGCGTCATCCGCGCCTCCCTCGGCCGATCGCGGCCAGCCCGCCGGCCAGCAGCGCCACCGCGCCGGCCGTCACCGCCCCCAGCACCTGGTACTGCCGGCGCACCCGGCGGCGCACCTCGGCGTACGGGGTGGTGGAGAAGGAGACCAGCTCGTACTGGGAAACGTACCGGCCGGGCAGGGCCCGTTCCAGTGCGTGTTCGATGCGCTTGCGGGTCTGGAAGACCGGCGAGGCGACCTTGTCCCGCATCTCCACGAAGTTGGTCAGCGCCATCCGGGCGATCGCCTCGGCGTTGGCCTGCCGGCGCTGCTGGAACAGCGGCAGCGCCGCGGACCACTCGTCGCCGCACTCGTCCAGGCAGCGGTCCAGCTCCACCACGTCCTCGAACGCGCAGTTCGCGCCCTGGCCGTAGAACGGCACGATGGCGTGCGCCGCGTCGCCGAGCAGGCCGACCCTGCCGTCCACCTGCCAGGGCGTGCAGCGGACCGTGCCGAGCACGCCGACCGGGTTGTGCTGGTAGTCGTCGACCAGGTTCGGGGCCAGCGGCACCAGATCCGGATAGTGCTTCACGAAGTGCTGCTCGATGGCCGCCGGGCTGCCCAGCGAGGCGAAGCTCGCGGTGCCGTGGGTGGGCCAGAAGAGCGTGCAGGTGAACGACCGGTCCGGGTTGGGCAGCGCGATCATCATCGAGGTACCGCGCGGCCAGATGTGCAGCGCCCCCGGGTCCAGGGCGAACTCGCCGCCGAGCGGCGGGATGGTGAGTTCCTTGTAGCCGTAGTCGAGGAAGTCCAGGCTCTCGGTCAGCGCCCCGTACCCGAGGAGCTGCCCGCGCACCGCGGAGCCGGCGCCGTCGGCGCCCAGCACGACCGACGCGGCGGTGGTGACCTTGCCCTGCGGGGTCTCGAAGGTCATCTCGCCGCCGGCCGGGTCGAGGCCGACCAGCCGGTGGTCGAAGGCGATCCGCACCCCGGGCAGCGCGGCGGCGGCGTTCAGCAGCGCGTTGTTCAGCGCGCCCCGGCTGATCGAGTTGATCGCCCGGCCGCCGGAGACGCTGTACGACTGGAACTGCGCCTCTCCCTCCACCGGGTGGATCATCCGGCCGTGCATCGGCAGCGCGTCCGCCATCACCTGCCCGTCCAGCCCGATCCGGCGCAGCGCGTCGAGGCCGCGCTCGGACAGCGCCAGGTTGATCGAGCGGCCCCGCTCGACCGTCCCGGTACGCGGATCCGGCCGCCGCTCGTAGAGCGCCACCGGGTAGCCGCGCCGGGCCAGGAAGCAGGCCAGCAGACAGCCGGCCAGCCCGGCCCCGACCACCGCGATCTCGTCGCGTTCCGTGCTCATGAGTGCTTCTCCACCGTCGCGGCCAGCGCGTCGGCGACCCGCCAGCAATCGTGGTACGTCGAGTAGAGCGGCACCGGGGCGAACCGGACGACGTCCGGCTCCCGGGCGTCGGCGATCACGCCGTGCTCGTGCCGCAGCCGCTTGGTCAGCTCGTTGGCGCTGCCCGTGCCGATCCGCACGGAGAGCTGGCAGCCCCGCCGGGCCGGGTCGCGCGGGGTGACCACGGTCAACGGCCGGTCCGCGGTCACCTCGTCGAGCAGCCGCTCCAGGTAGCCGGTGAGCCGCAGGCTGCGCTCCCGCAGCGCCGGCATGCCGACGGCGTCGAAGAGCTCCAGCGAGGTGCGGACCGGGCCCATCGCGAAGATCGGCGGGTTGGAGATCTGCCACGCCTCGACGGTGGCCGGCGGCCGGGAGACCGGGGTCATCTCGAACCGGGTGCTCGCCTCGGTGCTCCACCAGCCCTCGAAGCGCGGCAGGTCGGGGTCGCCGAGGTGCCGCTCGTGGACGAAGACGCCCGCGAGCGCCCCGGGCCCCGAGTTGAGGTACTTGTAGGAGCACCAGGCGGCGAAGTCGACGTCCCAGTCGTGCAGCGCCAGCGGGACGTTGCCGGCCGCGTGCGCGAGGTCCCAGCCGACCACCGCTCCGGCGGCCCGCCCGGCGGCGGTGATCGCCGGAATGTCCATCAGCTCGCCGGTGAGGTAGTTGACCCCGCCGAGCAGCACCAGCGCCACGGTGTGCCCCTCGGCCGCCAGGAAGGCGGTCACGTCCTCGGTGCGCAGGGTGTCCTCGCCGGCCCGCGGCCGCAGCCGGACCAGGGTCGCGTCGGGGTCGAGGCCGTGGAAGCGGGCCTGGCTGCGGACCGCGTAGCTGTCCGAGGGGAAGGCGCTGTCCTCGATGACGATCCGGGTCCGCGCTCCCGCCGGGCGGTAGAAGCTGACCATCAGCAGGTGCAGGTTGACCGTGAGGGAGTTCATCACCACGGTCTCCGCGGGCCGGGCGCCGACCAGTCGCGCGGCCGGCGCCGTCAACAGCTCGTGGTACGGCAGCCAGGGGCGTTCCGCCTCCAGGTGCCCCTCGACCCCGAGCCGGCTCCACGCCGCCAGGTCGGCCAGCAGTTCGTCCCGGGTGGCCCGCGGTTGCAGGCCGAGCGAGTTGCCGGCCAGGTACGCCACCTCGGGGTAGCGGCCGCCCTCGGCGGGCGGCACGTGGAACAGGTGCCGGTGTCCCGGGTCGGCGGCGTCGTGCGCAAGCGCCTCTTCTTCGGTGTTGCTCATCCTGTCCCCGCTCACATCGCCGTCCGGGCCGACCACAGCTCCGGGAAGACCACCCGGGCCATGCTGCGCTGCAACCAGGCCAGCCCGGCGGACCCGCCGCTGCCGACCTTGGCGCCCATGGTGCGCTGCACCGCCTTGATGTGGTGCCAGCGCCAGTCGCCGAACCGCTCGGCGACCTCGGTCAGCGCCTCGCCGAGCAGCCGCAGGTGGTTGTCCGGGCCGCCGTCGGCGTAGATCCGCACCCAGGCCGCCTCGACGGCGGGGTGCGGCTCGTGCTCGACCGCCACGTCCCGGTCCAGCAGCTCGCCGGGGAGGTCGAAGCCGCGCCGGGCGAGCAGGGCGACCACGTCGTCCCAGAGGCTCGGCGTGGCGAGCGCGGCGGTCAGCTCGGCGTGCACCTCGGTCTGCCGGCGGAACGGGCGGATCAGCGCCGGGTCGCGGAGGCCGAGCAGGAACTCCAGCTGCCGGTACATCGCGGACTGGAAGCCGGAGCCCTCGCCGAGCAGGTTGCGGAACCGGTTGAAGTCGGCCGGGGTCATCCAGCGCAGCCCCTGCCAGGCCGCGTTGAGCCCCTCCAGGTGCAGGGCGGCGCGGCGCAGCGCCGGCAGCGCGTCCCAGATCCGGTTCGCCCGCAGCTCCCGCTGGGCGTGCCGCAGCTCGTGGCAGGTCAGCCCGAAGTACAGCTCCATGATCTGGCTGACCATCAGGAAGGACATCTCGCCCGGGTCCTCGCTGAGCGGCTGTTGCAGCCCGTGCAGCGTGCTCGCCCGCACGTACGCGTCGTAGGGCACCCGCTCGGCGAACTCCAGCGTCGGTTCGCCGCCGTTGCGCGCCGCCCGGGCCGCCCGCTGCTGCGGGGTGACCGGACGTACCGCCGCGGTCACCGTCGGTGCTCGCAGGCCCGTCTGCTCCACTGTCATCTCCCTACGTACGCCGGGTAGCGTCATGATCCCGCGGGTGGATCGACGAATGGAATGCCTGTTCAACGGCGGTACGGTGGTCGGACCTGCCGCATCGAAACCGGAATCGCGTCCGGCTTCACGAAGGAAAGGTCACGCATGGACGACATGGACTGGGCGCTGCTGCGGGAGCTCCAGGCCGACGCCCGGCTCTCGTTCAGCGAGCTGTCCCGGCGGGTGCACCTGTCGCCGCCAGCGGTGGCCGAGCGGGTCCGCCGGCTGGAGGAGTCCGGCGTGATCACCGGCTACCACGCGCACGTCGACCTGACCCGGGCCGGCCGCAGCGTGGTCGCGCTGATCCGGATGTCCTGCTACGGCCCGCGCTGCATCCTGCACGACCCCGAGGTGGCGGGCTGGCCGGAGATCCTGGAGATCCACCGGATCACCGGGGACGCGTGCAGCATGCTCAAGGTGGCGGCCGGGTCGATCGACGAGTTCGAGGGGGTCATCGACCGCCTCGCCCCGTACGGCCAGCCGTCCAGCACGATGGTCCTCTCCACCCCGCTGGAGTGGCACCCGGTCACCCCGCTGCCGCCCGCCGGCGCCACCTCGCCCACCCGCCGCCGCTGAGGCGCGGCCCGGGCGCCGCGGGTTTGCCTGGGGGCCAGGGGGAATGCAGGCGGCACTGCCCGATAGCAGGATTCCGGTGCGCCGCACCGGAAGGGGGGAATCATGCGAGGGCTTCTGTCACAACGCGCCCTGTCGGCCGTGCTGACCGTACTCGGCCTGGTCGCGGCGTTCGTCCTGATCACCGGTTCGCCGGCCCGGGCTGGCGAGAACACCTTCGTCGAGGTCACACCGAATCCCGCGCAGGCCGGTACCCGGGTGAACATCCGGGCCGGTTGCGACAACGCCAACAACCGGCAGGCCGAGGTGAACTCGGACGCCTTCGGGCGGGTGATGCTCCGTCCGAACAACGGCTTCCTCACCGGGGCGGTCACCATCCCGGGCAACAAGCAGCCCGGTGACTTCCCGGTCGACCTGCGCTGTTCCAACGGCAACACCGCGTCGACGATGCTGACCGTGCTCAACATGGCCCAGCCGAGCAAGGGCCCGGCCACCGGCGGTGGCGGCACCGCGGGCGGCCAGGGCACCGGCTCGCTGCTGCTGGTCGGCGGGCTGGTCGCGGTGGCCGTGGCGGCCGGGGTCGGCGCCCGTCGCAGGACCGGTTCCCGCGTCTGACGAGGTGCGGCCATGGCCCGCCCACGTAGCCGAGCCGTCCCACGCCCGCAGGACCGGGACGACGCCGGCAGCACCCGGATCCACGGCGACGGGCGCACCACGCGGATCCCAGCCGCTGCCCGCACCACCCGGATCCAGGGCGACGGGCGCACCACGCGGATCCCAGCCGCTGCCCGCACCACCCGGATCCAGGGCGACGGGCGCACCACGCGAATCCCAGGCGAGGGCCGCACCACGCGGAGCCGAGGCGGCGGCACCATGCCGAAACCCGGGGACGGCCGCACCACGCCGCACGGCGGCGACGGCCGGACCCGACGCGGCCCGGACCGCTGTCGGGCCGGCGGCGGATTCGGGAGTGGGCTGCGGCTGGTGCTCCGAGCGTCCCGCCGGTTCGCCCGCTTGGCTGGCCACGCCTCCACGGCGAGCGTGACCACCGCCGACCCGGAGGGCCGTCCGTTGCCGACCCGGCCCGGCGGGGCCGGCCGCTGGCGGTACGCCGCCCGGAACGGGCCCGGGGCCCCGGTGTTGGTGATCGGCACCCTGATGGTGCTGATCGTGGCGATGCTCGGCGTCGAGCGGGTGACCGGTGTCAGTGTGCTGCCCGAGCGGCTCTTCGCCGGGCTGCGACCGCCGCCGAAGGACTTCCCGGTGCTGCCGGGCAGCCCGCCGACCGACATCGCGATCCAGAAGCTCGACCTGCGGGCGCCGGTGCACCCGGTCGGCATCGCCCCCGACGGCAGCATCGCCGTACCGGATGTCGGGCGGTCCGGCGAGGCCGGCTGGTACGACCAGGGGCCGACCCCCGGGCAGTACGGCCCGGCGGTGATCGTCGGGCACGTCGACACCACCACCGGGCCGGCGGTCTTCCACGGCCTGAAGAGCCTGGACGACGGCGACCGGGTCGAGGTGACCCGGGCGGACCGATCGGTGGCCGTCTTCGAGGTCACCGCGGTGCAGCGGTACGGCAAGGACCGGCTGCCGGTGGACGAGGTCTTCGGCGACTTCAGCCGCCCCAACCTGCGCCTGATCACCTGCGGCGGCCGCTGGGTGGGCGGCGAGACCGGGTACGCCGACAACCTGGTGGTCTACGCGTCGCTGGTCAAGGCGCGCGGCCCGTGACCGGCGTCAGGCCGCCGCCTCCGGCTCGCGCAGGTCGAGCCAGTCCGCCCAGCGCGGGTCGGGTGCCCGGTGGCCGAGCACCCGCCAGGCCGTCCCCCTCGGGGCGGCCGGCAGGCTGTGCAGCCGCCAGCCCAGCTCGGCCGGGGTCTTGTCGCCCTTGGTGTGGTTGCAGCGGGCGCAGGCGGCGACCACGTTCTCCCAGGCGTGCCGGCCGCCCCGGCTGCGCGGGAAGACGTGGTCGATGGTCTCCGCCGGCCCTCGGCAGTAGGCGCACCGCCAGCCGTCCCGGGCGAAGATCGCCCGGCGGGAGAGCCCGACGTGGGTCCGGTAGGGCACCCGGACGAAGCGGGTCAGCCGGACTACCGAGGGCACCGGGAGCGCGTTGCGGGCGCTGTGCAGGACGCCGTCGCCGTCGGCGACACAAACGGCCTTGGCCGACAGCACGAGGATCGCGGCTCGACGCACCGACACGACACACAGCGGCTCGTAGGTGGCGTTGAGGACCAACGCGCCGGAGCCCGCCGTGGGTCGTATGTCAGGCATCGTGCTCACCCTCCCGGTCCAGCTGCTCCCGCCGCTGTCGCGCCGGTGCCCGCCCCGCGGGCAGCGGGGAGCCGCACCGGCGCCGGCCGGATCACCGACGTCCGTTGCGCCAATAGTCCCTGATCGGAACCCGGATTGCACGTACTAATCCCGGGTACCCACACGGAACCTTCCGTGACCCGTGCCAAGATGACCGGTTCCGCCCGGGTTGATCGCCGCCGCGGTCCGCCGCCGTCCGAGGTCACCGTCCGGAGGGTCGGCAGCCGCCGCACAGGAGGCTTGCGGTACGAAGACAGGGTGAGCGCTGCCAGCCTGATGTTCCCCGCCGAGCCCATCCTGCCCAGCCCCGGCGCGACGCCGAGCCCGGAGTGCCTGCAGGAGGGGCTCTGCGAGACCGTCTGGAGGGTCACCGATTCGGTGTGGTTCGCCGAGGGCAGCTACTGGATCGTCTTGAAGCCGATCCGGATCATTCTGATCCTGCTGCTCGCCGTCGTCGCCCGCTGGGCAGTGCACCGCACAATCAACCGGCTGGTGCGGACGACCACCGAGGGCGCCATGCCCACCATGCTCCGGCCGCTGCGGGAGCGGATCCCTAGCGCCACCCTCGAACCCGAGCAGTTCGTGCCGGAGCGGCGGCGGCAGCGGGCCGAGGCGATCGGCTCGGTGCTGCGCAGTTTGGTCACCGCCTTCATCTTCGGCATCGCGCTGCTGATGGTGCTCAAGGAGTTCAGCTTCGACCTGGCGCCCCTGCTGGCCAGCGCGGGCATCGCCGGCGTGGCGCTCGGCTTCGGCGCGCAGAGCCTGGTCAAGGACCTGATCGCCGGCCTGTTCATGCTGATCGAGGACCAGTACGGCGTCGGTGACACCGTCGACCTGGGCGAGGCGACCGGGGTGGTGGAGGCGGTCGGCTTGCGGGTCACCACCGTGCGGGACGGGCGGGGGGTGCTCTGGTACATCCGCAACGGCGAGATCGTCCGGGTCGGCAACAAGAGCCAGGGCTGGGCGCTGGTCGTGGTCGACCTGCCGATCGGCTTCGCCGGCACGGAGCAGGCGACCGCGGTGCTGCGGACGGCGGCCGCCTCGATGGCGATGGACCCCGAACTGTCGCCGGAGATCGTGGAGGAGCCCGAGGTGCTCGGCGTCGAGCAGATGACGGTGGACGGCGCGGTGATCCGCACCGTGGTCAAGACGACCGCGGACGGGCAGTTCGCGGTCGGCCGGGAGTTGCGCCGCCGGCTCGCCGAGGCGCTGGAGAACTCCGGCATCACCGCCCGGATCGCCGCCGCCCGGCTCTACCCGGCCATGCCGGCCGCGGTGCCGGATCGGGGGGAGACGGGCCGGGGAGAGACCGGTAGGGGCGGCCCGACCTGAGGCCGACCGGGCCCTCCCGACGGTCCGGACGATCCGGGGGTCGCGGACCGCGCGGCCCCTCGGGTATCGTCCGTTCGTTCAGTCGGAGATGCGACGATCAATCCGTTCACCCTAGCCAGTTGTCAGACGATCGGGCAGAATCCGGTGCAACACGCTCCCAAGGGGGCGTGCTCGTGTCCTCGCTGATCCGTAGATCTGACGACGGTTCCCGGGCAGGTCATCATGAGTGGCCAATCTTGGGGAACGATGGAGGCGACGGTGTCCGACGAGCGACCCGCCCGGGAGGGCCCAGCCACCTTCCGTGAAGTGTTCGCCCAGGTCGAATACCGGGCCGTGTTCACGGCCAGCGCGCTGTCCTGGATCGGCGACTACATCGCCAAGGCCGCGGTCACCGTCCTGGTCTACCGGGAGACCCAGTCGGTGGCGCTCTCCGCCGCCGCCTTCGCGGTGAGCTACCTGCCCTGGCTGGTCGGCGGTCCGCTGCTCGCCACGCTCGCCGAACGGCACCGCTACCGGCAGGTCATGGTGACCTGCGACCTGGTCCGGATGGCGTTGATGGTGCTGGTGGCCATTCCCGGCAACCCGCCGTGGCTGATCCTCGCTCTGCTCTTCGGGACCACCCTGGCCAACCCGCCGAGTCAGGCCGCCCGGTCCGCCCTCATGCCGCTGATCCTCACCGGCGACCGTGTGGTGGTGGGCCTCTCGATCAACGCCAGCACCGGTCAGGCCGCCCAGGTGGTCGGGTACCTGCTCGGCGCGGCTATCGCCACGGTCAATCCGACCGCCGCGCTGCTGATCAACGCGGCCACCTTCGGCGCCTCGGCCCTCCTGGTCCGGTTCGGCCTCCGGGACCGGCCGCCCGCGATGACCGCCGCGCACCGCAGCCACCTGCTCCGGGAGACCGCGCAGGGCTTCCAGATCGTCTTCGGCCGACCGGTACTGCGGGCCATCGCCGTACTGGTGTTCAGCGCGATGCTCTTCTCCATCGTGCCGGAGGGCCTCGCCGCGGCCTGGGCCGCCGACCGGGCCGGCGGCGAACTCGACACGGGCGTCGCGCAGGCCGTCATCATGGCCGCCAACCCGGTGGGCTTCATCCTCGGCGGGCTGCTGGTCGGCCGGGCCTTCTCCCCCGCCCGCCGGCTCACGCTGATGCGGCCGCTGGCGGTCCTCGCCCCGGCGGCACTGGTCCCGGCGCTGCTCGACCCGCCACCGGCGGTGGTGGCGGTCCTCGCCGCCGCCTGCGGCTTCGCCGTCGCCGGCCTGCTGCCGGTGGCCAACGGGCTCTTCGTGCGGGCCCTGCCCGACGGCTACCGCGCCCGGGCCTTCGGGGTGATGGCCAGCGGGATCCAGATCATCCAGGGCGTCGCGGTGCTGACCACCGGGTTGCTCGCCGAGCGGTTCCCCATCCCGGCGGTGGTGGGCACGTGGAGCGCCGCCGGCGTGGTGCTGATGCTCGCGGCGGCGCTGGCGTGGCCGAGCCGGGAGGCGGTGGACGCCGCCGTCGAGGCCGCCGGCCGGCCGGACGTCCCCGGGACGGTCCCGCATGCGCGGCGGCCACCGACGCCGGCGCAGGCGACCGGGACGGTCGGCGACGGCCGGGCGAGCGGGGTCGGCGCAGCCTCCCGGTGACCTGAGCCACCCGCCCGCCGGGCGACGGGCCCCGCCGTCCCGCCACGGCACCTGGCAGGATGGAACGGTGACTTCCGCAGGCGAATCCGACCGGCCCGGCACCTCGATGACCCTCTTCGAGGCGGTCGGCGGCGAACCCACCTTCCGCAAGCTGGTGGACGAGTTCTACGCCGGCGTCGCGACCGACCCCCTGCTGCGGCCGATGTACCCGGAGGAGGACCTCGGCCCCGCCGCCGACCGGTTCGCCCTCTTCCTGATGCAGTACTGGGGCGGCCCGAACACGTACTCGGCGCAGCGCGGCCACCCGCGGCTGCGGATGCGGCACGCGCCGTTCCGGATCGGCGCGGCGGAGCGGGACGCCTGGCTGCACCACATGCGGCGCGCCGTCGACCGGCTGGACCTGCCGCCGGAGATGGCGGGTGCGCTCTGGGACTACCTGGAGCGGGCCGCGTACTTCATGGTCAACGTGCCCGAGGACCCGGCCGGCGAGGCCTGACGGCGGACGACCGCGCGGCACGGCCGGGGCCGGTGGCCCCGGCCGGCGCGGTCAGAGCAGGGCGCCCTCGTCGTGCAGCCAGTCCACGAAGGTGGTGGCGACCGCCGCGCCGCAGTCGAGCATCTCGACCAGCAGCGCGTCGTGCGTCCCGGCGCCGAGCGGCACCTGCAGCTCGGCGTAGATCGGCAGCTGACCGCGCTCGGTCGGGTCGCCGATGTACGCCTTGCAGAACCGGCGGGTGTGGTTCCACTCGTTGACCACCCGGTAGGCCCGGTCCGCCCAGTCCGGCGGCACGGTCGCGTGTGGACGGGCCCGCATCACCAGGATCTCGTCCTCCGGCCCCTCCAGGGTCACCAGCACCGCGTGCCGTTCCCACATGGCCAGCAGGTTGCCGTCGCCGTCGGCCAGGTAACGCACGTCGAGCAGGTCGAGCGCGTCGCAGACCCTCTTGAGGGTGACCGGGGCGATCGTCGCCGGCATCTCCGCGACCGCCGGTCGTTCGGCGGCCGGGGCGTCGTCCCCCGGCTGTCGGGGGGCCGGTGGTCCGACCCGGACGGTGTCATCCACTGTGATCCCGCTTCGAGTTTCCGGATCGCCGCCACCGGCGGGACCTGGGCGCCATGACCACCACGGCATCGCTCGCGCACCTCACTCCCCAGCGGATCCAGTCGCCTACGGTGCGTTGGATCCGAGGATGGACGGTACCCGGACAGCCGGGTTGAGGCATCCCCCCAACGGCCGCCCCAGCCCGGAAGAATGACCCCGGGTCATCCGTTCGGATGAGCGGCTCTCGGCGTCAAGCTGAGCCCGGCAACCTTCGGCGACCATGCCGCTCCGTACGGTCCGACCAGTCCGACCCAACGGCCTGCGAGGCGTACCTGCACGTCGCCCGGGCCGAGGAAGCCCATCCGGACCAGCCCCTGCACCAACCGCTGCGGCACCTCGACCTGGGTGCCCGGGGAGTCGTCGGGGGTGACCACCACCGCGACGTGGTCGAGCAGGGCGTCCCGCAGCGCCCGCTGACCGACCGCGCGGCCACCCACGCCGTGGGTGGCCGCCTCGCGCAGGGCCCCGGCCGCCGCCGTGGCGATCCGGCGCAGCTCCTCGGCCGGCAGCGCCTCCACCGGCCGGCTGGCCGCCGGGGGCAGCGGCCACCGCCACTGGTCGTCCCGGCGGCGCGGCAGCGCCCCGCCGCCGGCCTCCAGCTCGGCCAGCAGCTCGGCCGCCGCGACGGTGACGTCGCCGGGGGCGACCCCGCCGACGGTGCGGACCACGAGCACACCCCACGGCAGCCGGGCCCAGAGGGCGGTCCGACCCGTGCCGGGCACCGGGCGGAGCCGGACCATGGTGGCCGGGTCCAGCCGGACCAGCCGGGCCAGGAAGGCGCCCGCGTCGGCCACGCCCTCCAGCCCGTGCCCGCCGGTCTCGACCGGCCCCGTCATGCGGCTCCCGCCGCGGGCGCGTAGCGGAGCAGGAAGGCCCGCTCCTCCGGGCTGATCCGCCGGGGCCGCTGCGCGGCCAGGTCGAACGGGACGAGCACCGAGCGGGCCCGGCTGGCCAGCACGTCGCCGTCGTACAGCTCGTAGGCGACGGTGAACGAGGCGGCCCGGATCTCGGAGATCCACAGCTCGATCCGCACGCTCGGGGCCGCCTCCGCGGTGGCCCGGCCGAGCGCGTAGTCGACCGGGCGCAGGTAGTCGACCTCGTGCCGACGGATGACCACCCCGTCGGCGAACGAGCCCACGCCCCACGCCCGGCCGCCGGCGAACATCAACGCCACCCGCGCCTCCTCGTACAGCGTGAGGAAGCGCGAGTTGTTGACGTGGCCGTACGCGTCGAGGTCGGACCACCGCAGCGCGCAGTGGTAGACGAACCGGTCAGTCACGGGTGAGCTTGCGGTAGGTCACCCGGTGCGGACGAGCGGCCTCGGCGCCGAGCCGGTCGATCTTGTTCTTCTCGTACGCGTCGAAGTTGCCCTCGAACCAGAACCACTTGGCCGGGTTCTGGTCGTCGCCCTCCCAGGCCAGGATGTGCGTGGCGACCCGGTCCAGGAACATCCGGTCGTGGGAGATGACCACGGCGCAGCCGGGGAACTCCAGCAGCGCGTTCTCCAGGCTGGAGAGGGTCTCCACGTCCAGGTCGTTGGTCGGCTCGTCGAGCAGGATGACGTTGCCGCCGATCTTCAGGGTCAGCGCCAGGTTGAGCCGGTTGCGCTCGCCGCCGGAGAGCACCTTGGTCGGCTTCTGCTGGTCCGGCCCCTTGAACCCGAACGCGGCGATGTACGCCCGCGACGGCATCTCGACCTTGCCCACCATGAGGTGGTCCAGCCCGTCGGAGACCGTCTCCCAGACCGTCTTGTCACCGGCCAGGCCGGCCCGGCTCTGGTCGACGTACGACAGCGAGACGGTGTCGCCGACCCGGACCGTGCCGTCGGTGGGCTGCTCCAGCCCGACGATGGTCTTGAACAGGGTCGTCTTGCCGACGCCGTTCGGACCGATCACGCCGACGATTCCGTTGCGGGGCAGCGAGAAGCTGAGGTCGTCGATCAGCACCCGGTCGCCGAAGGCCTTGGTCAGGTCGCGCGCCTCGATGACCGTGCTGCCCAGCCGCGGACCCGGCGGGATCTGGATCTCCTCGAAGTCCAGCTTGCGGGTCTTCTCCGCCTCGGTGGCCATCTCCTCGTACCGGTCGAGCCGGGCCTTGGACTTGGTCTGGCGGGCCTTGGCGTTGGAGCGGACCCACTCCAGCTCCTCGGTGAGCCGCTTCTTCATCTTGGCGTCGCGGCGGCCCTCGACCGACAGCCGGGCCGCCTTCTTCTCCAGGTAGGTGGAGTAGTTGCCCTCGTACGGGTAGGTGCGGCCGCGGTCCAGCTCGAGGATCCAGTTGGCCACGTTGTCGAGGAAGTACCGGTCGTGGGTGATCGCCATGACGGTGCCGGCGTACTTGGCCAGGTGCTGCTCCAGCCAGGAGACGCTCTCCGCGTCCAGGTGGTTGGTGGGCTCGTCGAGCAGCAGCAGGTCGGGCGCCTCCAGCAGCAGCTTGCAGAGCGCGACCCGGCGGCGCTCACCACCGGAGAGCTGGGTGACGTCGGCGTCCGGCGGCGGGCAGCGCAGGGCGTCCATGGCCAGCTCGAGCTTGGAGTCGATGTCCCAGGCGTCGGCGTGGTCCAGCTCCTCCTGGAGCTTGCCCATCTCCTCCATCAGCTCGTCGGAGTAGTCGGTGGCCATCTGCTCGGCGATGGAGTTGAACCGCTCCAGCTTGGCCTTGGTCTCCGCGACCGCCTCCTCGATGTTGCCGAGGACGGTCTTGGTGTCGTTGAGCGGCGGCTCCTGGGCGAGCATGCCGACGGTGTAGCCGGGCATGAGCCGGGCCTCGCCGTTGCTCGGCTGGTCCGAGCCTGCCATGATCTTGAGAAGGCTGGACTTACCGGCGCCGTTCGGACCGACCACACCGATCTTGGCCCCCGGCAGGAAGTTCAGCGTCACGTTGTCGAGCACGACCTTGTCGCCGTGCGCCTTGCGCGCCTTTTCCAGGACGTAGATGAACTGGGCCACGGTGCGGGCTACCTCCGTCGGTTGCTGTCGGCTGATGGGCGGCGCGGGCGCGGGCTGCGACCTCCGCCCGCCGCCGCCGGCCGGGGGCCGGCCGCGCGCACGCCGACGTCAATCCTGACAGGTACGGCCCAGTTCGCCCACATCACCCCGCCAGGGGAGTACGCCGTGCCCCGTCCGGTCCAGCCGATGTCGACAAGATCACGGACCGGGTTGAGCCCGCGTGGGACGGGTAGGGAACTCCGGCACGGGGCATCAGAGGCCGCAGCTACGCTCAGTACGCTCATCGCGGTGGACCCGTCAGCACCCGGAGGTGGCCGATCGTGACCGTCCGTAGCTCCTTTGTCGTAGTGGCGAACCGACTGCCGGTCGACGAGGTGAGCACACCCGAGGGACGGCAGTGGCGACGAAGTCCGGGTGGGCTGGTCACCGCGCTGCACCCCGTGCTCGCCGAACACCAGGGCACCTGGGTCGGCTGGGCCGGCGGCACCGGCGCCGCGCCCGAGCCGTTCGACCTGGAGGGGATCCGGCTGCACCCGGTGCCGCTGAGCGCCGAGGAGTTGGAGCGCTACTACGAGGGCCAGTCCAACGCGACAATCTGGCCGCTCTACCACGACGCGGTGGAGACCCCCGCCTACAAGCGCCGGTGGCGCGAGGCGTACCGGCTGGTCAACGCCCGGTTCGCGGAGGCCGCGGCGGACGTGGCGGCCGAGGGCGCGACGGTCTGGGTGCAGGACTACCAGCTGCAACTGGTCCCGGCGATGCTCCGCGAGCTGCGGCCGGACCTGAAGATCGGCTTCTTCCTGCACATCCCGTTCCCGCCGATCGAGCTGTTCATGCAGATGCCGTTCCGGACCGAGATCCTGCGCGGCCTGCTCGGCGCCGACCTGGTCGGCTTCCAGCAGCGGCTGGCCGCGCAGAACTTCGTCCGGCTGGCCCGTCACCTGCTCGGCCTGCGCTACGAAGGGCAGATGATCCAGGTCGACGGCCGGCAGGTGAAGGCCGGCGCCTTCCCGATCTCCATCGACACCCGGGAGATGGAGCGGCTGGCCGAGGATCCGGCGATCCAGGCCCGGGCCAAGCAGATCCGCGAGGAGCTGGGCAACCCGAAGACGATCATCCTGGGGGTCGACCGGCTCGACTACACCAAGGGCATCGAGCTCCGGCTGAAGGCCTTCCGTGAACTCCTGGCTGACGGAAAGTTGACAGTCCCGGACGCGGTTATGGTGCAGGTCGCCACCCCGAGCCGGGAGCGGGTGGAGCACTACCAGGCACTTCGCGTCAAGGTGGAACGCGAAGTTGGTCGGATTAATGGCGAATTCGGACGGGTCGGGGTGCCGGCGGTGCACTATTTGCATCAGTCGTACAGTCGCTCCGAACTGGCCGCGATGTACGTCGCGGCAGACGTGATGATGGTGACCCCGCTGCGAGACGGAATGAATCTGGTGGCCAAGGAGTACGTCGCATCGCGCGCCGACCAGGGCGGCGCGCTCGTGCTCAGTGAATTCGCCGGCGCCGCCACCGAGCTGCGCCAGGCCTTCCTCTGCAACCCGCACGACCCCGACGCGGTCAAGGACGCGCTGCTGCGCGCCGTGCACGTCGAGAAACCCGAGGCCCGACGCCGGATCCGGGTGATGCAACGCCACCTGCGCACCCACGACGTGGGGCACTGGGCCAAATCCTTCCTGACCGAACTCGGCGTGCCCGATACGGAGGCCGCGTGAACGCCCCCGCACCCGCCACCCCGCACGGCGGTGTGATGGATCCCGAGCTGCGCGCCGCCATCGGCCGGATCGCCCGGGTCCCCCAGCTCCTGATCGCCTGCGACTACGACGGCACCCTGGCGCCGATCGTCGAGGACCCGACCAAGGCCGTACCGCTGCCGGAGTCGGTGGCCGCGGTCCGCGCGCTGGCCTCGCTGCCGCAGACCACCGTCGCGGTGGTCTCCGGCCGCGCGCTGCGCGACCTCGCCGCGCTCTCCCGGCTGCCCAGCGAGGTGCACCTGATCGGCAGCCACGGCTCCGAGTTCGACATCGGCTTCGTCGAGCGGCTCTCCCCCGAGCTGATCGCCGTACGCACCCGGCTGCGCGACGCGCTGCGCCAGGTCGCCGCGGACCACCCCGGCGTGCGGCTGGAGCGCAAGCCCGCCAGCGTCGCGGTGCACACCCGCGGGGTCGACCCGCAGATCGCCGCCGCCGCCATCGAGGCGGTCCGCAGCGGCCCCGCCACCTGGGACGAGGTGACGGTGACCCAGGGCAAGGACGTCATCGAGCTGTCGGTGGTGGCCACCCACAAGGGCACCGCGGTCGACCAGCTCCGCACCCAACTCTCGGCGAGCGCGGTGCTGTTCATCGGCGACGACGTCACCGACGAGAACGCCTTCGGCAACCTGCACGGGCCGGACGTCGGCATCAAGATCGGCCCGGGTGACACCCGCGCCGACTACCGGGTCGCGGAGCCCATCGAGGCGGCCCGGGCGCTGGGCCTGCTGCTGGAGACCCGGCGGCACTGGCTCTTCGGTGAGCGGGCGGTTCCGATCGAGCGGCACTCGATGCTGGCCAACGGCCGGACGGTCGCGCTGCTCACCCCCGACGCCAAGGTGAGCTGGCTCTGCCACCCCAAGCCGGACTCGGCGGCGATCTTCGCCGACCTGGTCGGCGGCAGCCCGGCCGGGCACTTCAGCATCGCCCCGCAGCGCGGCGGCATCCCGCTCGGGCAGCGCTACCGCAGCGGCACCATGACGGTGGAGACCCGCTGGTCCGGGCTGACGGTGACCGACTGGCTGGACCTGCCGGCGACGGAGACCACCCCGGACGGCCCGGCGATCGTCACCGGCGACTCGACGCTGGTCCGGGTGCTCACCGGCACCGGCCGGGCCCGGATCGACTTCGCTCCCCGGCCCGAGTTCGGGCAGGTGGCGGTGCAGTTGCAGCCGATCGACGACGGCCTGCTCGTGCTCGGCTCGAACGAGCCCGTCGCGCTCTACGCCCCGGGCGTGGAGTGGGAGGTCACCAGCGACGGCGTGAACGAGAGCGCGAAGGCGATGGTGGACCTCTCCGCCACCGGGGGCCAGGTGGTGCTGGAGCTGCGCTTCGGCACGCACAGCCTGGAGCACCACCGGGTGCCGATCCATGAGCGGCAGGCCGCCGCGGAGCAGCCCTGGAAGGACTGGGTGGCCGGGCTGCGGCTGCCCGGCACCGCTCGGGACCTGGTCGCCCGCAGCGCGCTCACCCTCCGCGGGCTCTGCCACGAGGCGACCGGTTCGATCCTGGCCGCGGCGACCACGTCGCTGCCCGAGGAACTGGGCGGGGTCCGCAACTGGGACTACCGCTACTGCTGGCTGCGGGACGCGGCGTTGACCGCCCGGGCGCTGGTCGACCTCGGCTCGACCGAGGAGGCCGAGGGGCTGCTGCGCTGGATCGACGGTGTGATCGAGCGCACCGGCGGGCACCCCGAGCGGCTGCACCCGCTCTACACCGTCGACGGGTACGAGCTGGGTGCCGAGGCGGTCATCGACACCCTGCCCGGGTACGCCGGCTCCCGGCCGGTCCGGGTCGGCAACCTGGCCAACCACCAGCTCCAGCTCGACGTCTTCGGCCCGGTCGCCGACCTGATCGCCGCGGTGGCCGACGCCCGGGGCTCGGTCCGCGACGACGAGTGGCGGGTGCTGGAGAACATGGTCGAGGCGGTCCGCCGCCGCTGGCACGAGCCCGACCACGGCATCTGGGAGGCCCGCCTCCCGCCACGGCACCACATCTTCTCCAAGGTGATGTGCTGGATGACCGTCGACCGGGCGCTGCACGTGGTGCGGCAGCACGGTCACGAGGACCGGCCGGAGTGGGTGGAGCTGCGCGACCGGATCGGCTCGAACGTGCTGGAGTACGGCTGGCACGACGAGGCCGAGGCGTACAGCGTCGCGTACGGGCACGACGAGATGGACGCCTCGTCGCTCTGGATCGGCCTGTCCGGGCTGCTCCCCGGCGACGACCCGCGCTTCCTGTCGACCGTGCTGAAGATCGAGGCGGACCTGCGCAGCGGGCCGGTCGTCTACCGGTACCACTGGGACGACGGCCTGCCCGGCCGGGAGGGCGGCTTCCACATCTGCACGGCGTGGCTGATCGAGGCGTACCTGCGCACCGGTCGGCGCACCGACGCGGAAGAGCTGTTCACCCTGATGGTCGACACCGCGGGCCCGACCGGGCTGCTCCCCGAGCAGTACGACCCGCTCGCCGAGCGTGGCCTGGGCAACCACCCGCAGGCGTACAGCCACCTCGGCCTGATCCGCTGCGCCCTGCTGCTGGACAACATGCTCAAGCAGTGACCGGACGGTGACGACGGCGGCGGACCCCGGTCCGCCGCCGTCGTGCTGTCCGTCGCGCCCCGACGGGCCACAGTGACCGCGGCGCCGCCTTTGCTCTGCTGCAGCGGAGGCAACACTGAGGGCACCTGCGTGTTGCGTGGGCTGCAGCAGAGCAAAGGGCGTGAGCCAACCGGTCCGGGGACGGGCGGCGGGCGGCGGCGGGCACCCGCCGGCGGGTAGCGGATCAGCCGGACGTCAGGGCGTCGACCACGTCGCCGACGACCACCACGGCCGGCGGCCGCAGTCCGGCGGCGACGACGTCCTGTGCCACCGCGCCGAGCGTCGACCGCAGCAGCCGCTGACCGCCGGTGGTCCCCTCCTGCACCACCGCGGCCGGGGTCTCCGCCGGGCGGCCGTGCGCGACAAGCGTCGCGCTGATGGCGGCCAGGTTCTTGAGGCCCATCAGGATCACCAGGGTGCCGCGCAGCCCGGCGAGGGACTCCCAGCGGACCAGCGAGGCCGGCGAATCCGGCGCGACGTGCCCGGAGACCACGGTGAACTCGTGCGCCACCGCCCGGTGGGTGACCGGGACGCCGGCCACCGCCGGCACGGCGATCGCGCTGGTCACCCCCGGCACCACCGTCACCGGCACGCCCGCCTTGGCGCAGGCCAGCAGCTCCTCGCCGCCGCGGCCGAAGACGTACGGGTCGCCGCCCTTCAGCCGGACCACGGCCTTTCCGGCCAGGGCCCGGTCGACCAGGATCCGGTTGATCTCCTCCTGGGCCCGGGACGGGCCGTAGGGGATCTTGGAGGCGTCCACCAGCTCGACGTCGGGGCGCAGCTCGTCGAGGAGCAGCCCGGGCACGAGACGGTCGGCGACCACCACGTCCGCCTCGGTGAGCAGCCGCCACCCCTTCACGGTGATCAGCTCCGGATCCCC
>NZ_QGKS01000276.1 GCF_003172935.1 Micromonospora sicca
TGCGGGGGTCGGCCACCGCGGACTTTCCGGGGGTGTGGCAGCTGCCGGGGGGTGGGCTCGACCACGCCGAGCATCCCGAGGCCGCGGTGGTGCGGGAGTTCGCCGAGGAGACCGGGCTGACCGTGGCGGTGGCCGGGCTCCGGGACGCCGTGGCGGACGTGACCCGGTACCCCGACCTCGAGGTCGCCCTGCACACCGATCGGATCATCTTCGACGTCACGCCCACCGCAGGGACGCTCCGGGACGAGGTCGACCGGACCAGCGACCTGGCGGCCTGGTTCACCCCCGCCGAGGCGGCCGGGCTGCCGCTGCTGCCGTTCACCGCGGAGCTGCTCGGCCTGCCGGTCGACCCGCTGCCCGCGCGGACCGCCCGGGCGCCGTTCGGGCCGGCGCCCACCGACCGGCGGCAGCGCTTCGCCGCGTACGGGCTGGTCACCGACCCGGCGGGGCGGGTGCTGCTCACCATGATCGCCGAGGGGTACCCGGGTGCCGGCAAGTGGCACCTGCCCGGTGGTGGCACCGACCACGGCGAGCAGCCGGCCGCCGGGCTGCTCCGCGAGCTGGTCGAGGAGGCCGGCCAGCTCGGCCGGGTGGTCGAGCTGCTGGCCGTCGACAACCTGCACAATCCGGCCGCGCTCGGGCCGGAGGGGCGGCCGCTGGACTGGCACGGGGTGCGGGTGATCTACCGGGTGCTGGTGGACGCCCCGACCGAGGCGGTGGTGACGGAGCTCGCCGGCGGGTCCACCGCCCGGGCCGCCTGGTTCCTTCCGGAGCAGGTCAACGGCTTGCGGCTGACCGACGTGGCCGCGCTGGCAACCGGACGTCGAGGTCGATAGCACCCGCTCGCCGAGCGCCCTGGGCTCGCTCCGGTACAGTCGTTAGCTGGGATTGGTGGAAGAAACGGGCGATGGAGCCCGAGTTGGGAACAAGAGAGCGGTTCGTGCGGTTAAGAGAGCTATAAGTACCGCCGGCAGCTATCGCCAAGCCCCTTTCCCTTGTGCAATGGTGTACTCCGCAAAACGGGCTGCCGGACCAGCAAGGTCCGGCACGAGACAGCCGGACAGCCCGCCCTGGTGGCGGGTCAGCCGATCCGGTGATGGAGGAAACGTGCCGAGAGCCCCATGGCGCCGGCGTCGTACGACTGACAGTCCGCGCCCCGCAGGGCGTCGCTGGGCGGGCCGGTTGCGCCGCAGCAGCACGTTCGCCCGCCAGGTGCTGCTGGTCCGGGTGGGCCGACGGGACGACGCCGTCCCCGGCGCCGACCTGGTCGTTCCGGACCACCGCTACGCCGACCGGCAGCGTCGCCGCTACGGCCGGTTCAACCGCGCCGAGGTCGAGGCCATCATGCCGGTCAGCCCGGCGCTCGCCCCCACGTCGGCGGTCGACGACGACGCGACGGCGATGTCGATCCCGCTCCTGCCGGGCGAGCGCACCGCCGCCCGCCGGATGAAGTTCGCGGTGGTCAACGGCTGCACCCTGAGCAGCCTGATGCTCGGCATGCTGGCCATCTTCCTGGCCATGCAGGGCGAGGTGCGGGTCGCGGCGCTCTGCCTGATCGCCTGCGTCGTGTTCGACGGTCTCGACGGCGCGCTGGCCCGCAAGCTCGGCGTGGCCAGCCCGTTCGGCGCCCAGATGGACTCGCTGGCCGACATGTGCTCGTTCGGCCTCGCCGCCCCGGTGGTGGTCTACGCCTCGCTGGCCGGCTCGGTGTCGGCGGCCGCCGCTGCGGTGGCCTGCGCCCTCGTCGCGGCCTGCGCCGCGATCCGGCTCGCCCGGTTCAACGTCTCGCCGAAGGACGGCCGGTTCTTCTGCGGCGTACCGACCACCATGGCGGCGGCCGTGCTGGCCCTGACCGTGGCCATCGGGCTGCCGGTCTCCGGCCTGGTGCTGGTCGGCGGGGTGGCCCTGCTGGCCTTCGCGATGGTCTCCAGCTTCCCGTACGCGAAGCTCGCCCGGCTGGTGAAGCTGCCGCCGTGGCTCTGGCTGGCCCCGGTGGTCGGCGCCCTGGTCGACATCCGGCTCACCTTCGCCCTGGTGGTGGTGGGTTACCTGGTCAGCGGCCCGCTGCTCTGGCTGCACCAGCGCCGTACCGCCTGATCCGAGCCATCGAAAAGGGGCGCCGCACTCGCGGCGCCCCTTTTTCGTGTCTCCACGGTCAGACCCAGCGGGCGATCACCGTCGAGCCGCCGACCACCTTGTCGCCGGGGCCGACCAGCGGCTCGGCGGCGTCCGCCGGCAGGTAGACGTCGGTCCGCGAGCCGAACCGGATCAGCCCGAAGCGCTCGCCCTTGGCCAGCAGGGCGCCGACCGGGGCCCGCTGCACGATCCGCCGGGCGATCAGGCCGGTACGCTGCGCGACCACCACCGTGCCGTGCTCGGTCTCCAGCACCGTGTACGCCGCCACGTTGTGCTCGGCGTCCGGCTTCATCGCGTTGACGAAGCCGCCGTCGGCGACGAAGTAGTCGACCACCTTCCCGGCGACCGGGGCGCGGTTGACGTGCACGTCCAGCACGGAGAGGAAGACCGCGAGCCGCAGCCACTCGCCCTCGCCGAAGCGCTCGTCGTGCAGCCGCTGCACCGAGAGGACCTGACCGTCCGCGGCGGCGACCACGGCCGACGGGTCCTCCGGCACGTCCCGCTCCGGGTCCCGGAAGAAGGCGGCCACCGGGGCGGCGGCCAGCGCCGGCAGCAGCCAGAGCTTCGACTTCGGGCGGGCCACCCGGGCCAGCGCCGCGAGCCCGAGGCTGATGCCGGCCGCGGCGACGCCGTTCGAGTCGATGTGCATGCTCCGGGTCAGCGGCACGCTGGACGGCCGGTACGCCGGCGCCAGCCGGGCGGCCACCGCGGCGCTGGCCGGCGTGAAGCGGAGGTGGTGCACCCGGACCGGCGGGGAGTTGCGCAGCACCAGGTCGGTGCGGACGCCGTGCAGCACGCCCTGCCGATCCAGTTCGGTGCCGGCGCCCTCGGTCCGGAAGAGCGGCGCGGCCACGCTCAGCACCGCGGCGTCGGACAGGTACTTCGACAGCCCGTCGACGGCCGTCCGGGCCTCGTCGGCGGTGCCGGTGAACGGCTCGGCGGCGATGACCACCTCGGCGGCGTCGGCCTCGGCGAGGGTGTCGACCACGCGTACCCGGTCGGCGACCCAACGGCCCTGGGCCGACACGTGCTCGCGGAGCGCGGCGGCGGACGACCCCTCCGCCGGCACGACGGTGAGCCGGTCGCCGGGGAGCAGCGCCTCGATCGCCGCGGCCAGGACCGCGGACTCCGCAGCCGCGCCGACCAGCAGGGCGGCCTTCGGGTCGTTGCGCCGGGCGAGCTCGCTGACGAGGGTACGGGCGGCGCGCTCGCCGATCCGGACCGGACCGGACGCGCCGGCGGTGCGCACGGCGGGGGACTGGGTCATGTCGGACGGGCTCCTGACGGGGTAGAGACGGGAAAGCGGTGGGACCGCCACGGCGACCTGGTCGGCCGGGGACGAGGCTCGGCGACCGGGACCACCGGGTCCGGGCGGAACCCGGCGACGTGGCGGCCCGGCCGCGGCCGAGGCCCCACGGCGTGGGCCGGCCGGCGGAGGCGAGATCTCCACCGGTCAGCATATGCGCCGCCGGAGGAGCCCCGCACCGCCGCGCTCGGCCCGGTTACCGCTCCTCGCCGTCCGGGCCCGCCGCCGGGCCGGCTCCGGCGGCCCGCTGCTGCCGGGTGGCCGGCGCGTCGCCGACGGTGGACCGCCCGGGGCTCGTCGGTCCGAGGTCGACGGTGGGCTGCTCCCGGGTCGTCGCATCCGTGCTGGTGCCGGGGTCCGTCGGCGGCGCGGACGGCGACCAGCGCGATTCGCCCGCCCCTCCGCTGACCGGCCGGTCCGCCACCGCCTCCGCCGCGTCGTCGCCGACCGCGTCGGTACGCCACTCGTCGGCCTCCGGCGCGACCGGCGGGGTCCACTCCGGGCCGCCCTCGTAGGGAGCCGACACGGTCGTCTCGGCGTCCGTCCCGGCGGCGGCGTCCCGGTCGGCGTGCCGGCCGGAGCGCAGCGCGCCGGCCAGGCCCAACACCCCGATCAGGATGAGCGCGCCGGCCAGGAACCATCCCACCGGCGGGAGCGTCAGCCCGAGGATCCGGGCCAGCAGCCACCAGACGGAGAGGGCCAGGAAGACCAGCCCGAACGCGAGCGAGACGAGGTCGGTGCGGTGGGCCTTCACCGGGTCACCTCCAGGTTGCCGGCGTTGACGTGGATGAGCAGGCGCAGTTCGCCGCCGCCCGGGCCGTCCGGGCCGACGTCGGTGCTCTCCCGGAGGTTGCCGTCCATGCCGCCGGAGCGCCGGCCGAAGACGGTGGCGTCACCGGCGTTGACGTCGGCCACCGTGGTGACGTCGACGTTCGGCGGCACCACCACGGTCGCCTCGCCGAAGTTGATCGCCACGGTGATCTGCGTCTCCTTCTTGTCGAAGTCGACGCCGCGCAGGTCGAGCACGGCGTCGCCGAAGTTGTTCTCGTACCGGGTCGCCAGGTCGCGGTAGTCCGTCGGGGCCCAGGTCACGTCGCCGTCGATGCCGCGTACCCGGTCGTAGGACTCGGCGACGGTGGCGACGCCGAGCGCCGCCGCGGTCACCAGGCCCAGCGCGATCAACCAGCGCGCCCGGCCGAACCAGGTGCCGACCAGCAGCCCGAGCCCCATCGTGGCCAGCGCCGCGGCGAAGTACCCGGCGGCGCCCACCGGAAAGACGTCGAGCAGGTCGAGCACGGCGACCACGCCCAGCGCCAGGAAGATCAGCGAGAACGTCGCCGCGCCGAGCGGGGAGCGTTCCTTCGGCCGCTTGGGCGGCTTGGGCGCCCGGACCCGCGGCTGCGGCGCCGGCGGGTACGGCCCGGCGTACGGGCCACGAGGGGCGAACGGCGCCCGGTAGCCGGTCGGCGGCGCGGTGGGCGGTACGGGGACCGCCACCCCGGCCGGCGCGCCGATCGTCGGCGCGGCGGGCCAGACCGGCGCCTCCGCGCCGGCTCCCGTGGTGGGTCGGGCGGCCGGCAGGCCCGAGGCCGGGACGTCGGCGGGCGGGGCGTACATCTGCGGGGCCGGCCAGCTCACCGGCGGCACGGGACCGGGAGGTGTCGCGGGCGGGCCGGACGCGGCTCCCGGCGCCGCCGTCCCCCGGTGTTCCCGATTGAGCAGCAGCGCGCCGCCGATCAGGATGGCCGCGCCGAGCAGGACGGCCCGGAAGGCGTCGGTGACGATGTAGCCGAAGCTGACCGCGACCAGGATGCTGAGCACGATGACGGTCACCGGGGACATGCTGGACCGGCCCCGGCCGAGCATCGACTCCACCGGGGAGGCGGTGTCCCCCTCGCCGGGGATGATCAGCCAGGCGGCCACGTAGACCAGGATGCCGATGCCGCCGAAGAAGCCCAGCACGGCGAGCAGCACCCGCCAGAGCACCGGGTCGGTGTTCGTGGCCCGGCCGATCGCCGCGCAGACGCCGGCCAGGTAGCGGCCCTCGCGGGGGCGGACCAGCCCGTACCGCGAGGTGAAGCCGGCGGCGCCGGGCGGCGGGGCGTACCCGGGCGGCGGATCGCCGAGCGGCTCGGCGCCGGCGGCGGACCACGACGGGTCGCCGGCAGGGTCCCCGGCCGGCGGAGCGCCCTGCTCCGAACCGGCCTGGGTGGTGGGCGCCGGTGCCGGCGCCGTGGGTGGCGGTGGCCCGTCCGGCGGTGCCGCCCCGGGCAGGGGCGGACGGGCAGCGTCCTCGGTCATGCTCCGATCCTGCTGCCCCGGGCGCCCGAGCGTCCTCAGGAACCGACCCTGACGCCACCCTGAGATCCGCGCCGGCCGAATGTCGGGGGCCTCCCCGTGGTCCGGGGCGCCCCGGCCGTGTGACGATCGGAGCGGCGCCGGAACCGGCCCGTACCTCGTCCCATGACCAGGGAGCTTCCGATCAGCAGCACCGTGTCCCCACCCCCGCCGCGGCTCTACCGTGCCCCCGAGCACCGGTTGGCCGCGGGGGTGGCCGCCGGCATCGCGGACCACCTCGGCATCTCCGTGGTCCGCGTCCGGGTGGCCTTCATGGTGCTGCTCGGGCTGAGCGGCCTGGGCCTGCTGCTCTACGCCGCCTTCTGGGCGGTGGTCCCGCTGCGCCCCGGCGACGCCGTACCGCCCCGCCGGGACCTCGCCCAGCTCCTGCCCTTCGTCGCGATCGGGCTGGGCGTGCTGCTGACCCAGGTGATGGTCTTCGACTCGGTGGGCGCGGCCGGCACCGCCGGCTGGCTGGTTGCGATCATCGCGGTCGGCGCCGGGGTGATCTGGCACCAGTCCGCCCCGGAGCGCCGCCGGCAGTGGGGCGAGTCGATGCCGGTGCCGTGGCTCGGCGCGGTGGTGGAGGAGAGCGACCGCCGGGCGTTCGTGCTCCGCTTCATCGGTGGCGGCGTGCTGGTCGCGGTCGGCATCATCGGCGTGGCGGCGGTCTACTCACCGGCGCAGAACTTCGACGCCGTGCTCAACGGCGTGATCTTCGCGCTGGTCGGGCTGGCCGGGGTCGGCGTGGTGGCCGCGCCCGTGCTCTGGCGGACCTGGAACCAGCTCCGCTCGGAGCGGGAGGGGCGCATCCGCGAGCAGGAGCGCGCCGAGCTGGCCGCCATGGTGCACGACCAGGTGCTGCACACCCTGGCCCTGATCCAGCGCAACGCCAGCGACGTCAAGACGGTCCAGCGCCTGGCCCGGGGCCAGGAACGGTCGCTGCGCAACTGGCTCTACAAGCCGACCGGCTCACCGAGCGAGCGCTTCGCCGCGGCCCTGGAGCAGGCCGCCGCCGAGGTGGAGGACACCTTCGCCATCACGGTGGAGGCGGTGGTGGTCGGCGACCGGGAGACCGACGAGCGGGTCGGCGCGCTGGTCGCCGCGGCCCGGGAGGCGCTGGTGAACGCCGCCCGGCATGCCGGGGTGCAGACCGTCTCGCTCTACGCGGAGGTGGAGCCGGACCAGGTCAGCGTCTTCGTGCGGGACCGGGGCAAGGGCTTCGACCCGGATACCGTGGAGGATCACCGGCACGGCGTCCGAGGGTCGATCATCGGGCGGATGAAGCGGCACGGTGGCCGGGCGGAGATCCGGTCCGAGCCTGGGGAGGGGACCGAGGTGCGGCTGATCCTGCCGATCACCGGCACCGGCTCCGCGACGGAAAGGGACAAATGACCATGGCCGAGCACGGACCGGTCGAGGGGGCGCAGCCCCGGGACGGGCGGCTGCGGGTGTTCCTCGTCGACGACCACGCGATGTTCCGGGCGGGCGTACGCGCCGAGCTCGGCGGCCATGTGGAGGTGGTGGGCGAGGCGAGCACGGTGGCCGAGGCGGTCACCCGGATCGCCGCCACCCAGCCCGACGTGGTGCTGCTGGATGTGCACATGCCGGACGGCGGCGGCCGGGCGGTGCTGGACGCGATGCGGCGTACCCACCCGCAGGTGAAGTTCCTCGCGCTGAGCGTGTCGGACGCGGCCGAGGACGTGATCGGGCTGATCCGGGCCGGCGCCCGGGGGTACGTCACGAAGACCATCTCGCCGGACGAGCTGACCGACGCCATCCGCCGGGTGGCCGACGGCGACGCGGTGTTCAGCCCGCGGCTGGCCGGGTTCGTGCTGGACGCGTTCGCGGCCCGGCCGGACGCGCCGGTGGCCGATCCGGAGCTGGACCAGCTCACCAACCGGGAGCGCGAGGTGCTTCGGCTGCTGGCCCGGGGGTACGCGTACAAGGAGATCGCCAAGGAGCTGTTCATCTCGATCAAGACGGTCGAGACGCACGTGTCGAACGTGCTCCGCAAGCTCCAGATGTCCAACCGGTACGAGCTGTCCCGGTGGGCGGCGGACCGCCGGCTGGTGTGAGCGGGTGAGGCGATCGTGACCGTTTCCGCCCAGGACTCGGTCTCCTTCGGCGGGGTCTGTCTCTTCGCCGGTCGGTAGCCGACGCGGTCACTCCGTGCGGAGCACGGTGAACGACTCGGCCAGCCGGCCGGCGGGCAGGCCGGCGTTGTCGGCCACCGTGGTGAGCCAGCCGCGTACCCAGGTCTCCACGTCCAGGTGCGCGGTCTGCGAGCGGTGGGCCCGCATCGCGGCGATCTTCCGGTCGAGGTACGGGGTGACGTCCACGGCGTGGTCCGGGGCGGGGCCGCCGGCGTACCAGATCTCCCGGACCACCCACGGCTCCAGCCCCTCGTCCAGCAGCTCGGGGAAGGCGAAGGCGTTGCGCGCGTCCGGGTAGACCGCGCAGGTGGTGGCCTCGCCGACCGCCAGGTGGTCCGGGTGGCTCGGGCCGGCGAGATGCTCCCAGCGGCGCAGTGGAGAGCTGGTGAGGACCCGTTCCGGCCGGAACCGCCGGATCGCCGCGGCGACCTGCCGGCGCAGGGCGAGGCTGGGGGTGAGTATCCCGTCGGCGTGGCCGTCGACGAAGTCCACCCGGTGCACGCCGACCGCGGCCGCCGCGGCCCGCTGCTCCCGTTCGCGCAGTCGGGGCACCTCCTCGCGGGGGGTGTCGTCGAAGCCGCCGGACTCACCCCGGGTGATGATGAGGTACGCGACCTCGATGCCCTCCTCCACCCAGGCGGCAATGGTGCCCGCACAGCCGAAGTCGACATCATCCGGATGGGCAAATACGGCCAGCGCCCGATGGAGGCCGGACAGTGCCGGAGCGGAGGCAGGGAAGCTCACAGGGACCGAGAGTACGTGCCGTGCTCGCCCCATGTGACCGCGTCTTTCCTGTTCAGCGAGGTCCGACTCGGGCGTTTCATGATCTTTTCTCAGGTATCGGCAACGTGGCGGGCAACTAACGGCTTGATAACGGCACCTTCACGTAATGGGCCGGTGGGTGTCACAGTGGCAGCACCTCACCCTCGTTGTGAGGCACCCCGTCGGGCCCGCCGACCACGTGACGCCGCTTCTCGTCGCGGAACGTGGCCGTCGACCCTGCGCGGTGTCGCCCGGCGAGAGTGTGGTGCCCGGCGGATCGGTACCCCTGGGGTGTCCCGATTTCCCCTGCGGTAACCGTCGACCTGCGGTTCGGGTCGGCGGCGGCGTCACCCCCCAGACGTGCGTGAACCCACGACGGAACCAGGTTAGAAAGAGGAGGCCCCTCGGTATGAGAGTCTCGAAGCGGGCGACCGGTGCCCTCGCGGTCGGTATGGCCGCCGCGCTGGTCGCTACCGGTTGCTCGAGCAGTGAGGGTGGCGGCGGCGAAGCCGGCGCCACCAAGGACGGCGCGATCACCATCCACGGCGTCCAGCCGGAGAACCCGCTGGTTCCGGCGAACACCACCGAGACCGGCGGCGGCAAGATCATCGACTCGCTCTGGACCGGCCTGGTCGAGTACCCGAACAACGGTGGGGCCCCGCAGAACGCGCTGGCTGACTCCATCGAGACGAAGGACTCGAAGGTCTTCACCATCAAGATCAAGAAGGGTACCAAGTTCCACGACGGTACCGAGGTGAAGGCGAAGAACTTCGTCGACGCCTGGAACTGGGCCGCCTACTCGCCGAACGGCGCCGCGAACGGCAGCTTCTTCTCCGACATCCAGGGCTACGGCGACGTCGCCACCGAGGACCCGGACGGCGACGGCCCGCAGAAGGCCCCGACCCCGAAGGTCGACAAGATGTCCGGCCTGAAGGTCGTCGACGACCAGACCTTCGAGGTCACCCTCTCCGCGCCGACCGCGGTCTTCCCGACCAAGCTCGGCTACAGCGCCTTCATGCCGCTGCCGGACGCGTTCTTCAGCGCGAAGCCCGAGGAGTTCGGCAAGAACCCGATCGGCAACGGCCCGGTGAAGTTCGTGTCGTGGCAGGACAACGTCGAGATCAAGCTGACGCGCTTCGACGACTACAACCTGCGCGACAAGCTGAAGATCAAGGACGTCACGTTCAAGCTCTACCAGAGCGAGGACGCGGCTTACGCCGACCTGCAGGGCAACAACCTCGACTTCATGGAGACCATCCCGACCTCGGCGCTGGCGGGCGAGAAGTACAAGACGGACCTGGGCGACCGGGCCATGTCTACCGTCACGCCGACGACCGCCTTCATCGCTTTCCCGATCTACGACAAGCGCTTCACCGACCCGAAGCTGCGTCGCGCCGTCTCCATGTCGATCGACCGGCAGGCGATCTCCGACAAGATCTTCTTCGGCACCCGCAAGCCGGCTGACAGCTGGGCCAACCCGCTCACCCCGGGCGCCCCGGCCGGTAACTGCACCGCCTGCAAGTTCGACCCGACGCAGGCCAAGCAGCTGCTCCAGGAGGCCGGTGGCTTCCAGGGCGAGATGGTCTTCTACTACAACGCCGACTCCAGCCACAAGGACTGGATGGAGGCCGTCGCGCAGCAGGTCAAGACCAACCTCGGCATCAACGCTCGCGCCGAGGGCATGCCGACCTTCGCGGTGTTCCGTCAGAACATCAACGCCCACAAGATGAAGGGCCTGTACCGTGCTGCCTGGCAGCAGGACTACCCGGACATCGAGAACTGGGTGAACCCGCTGTACGTCAAGGGTGGCTCCTCCAACGACGGCCTCTACAGCAACCCTGAGGTCGACGCGGCGGCCAAGGCCGCCAGCGCTGCCCCGAGCCTCGAGGCCTCGCACCAGCAGTTCGCCGAGGTTCTCAAGAAGGTCGACGCTGACGTGCCGACCATCCCGGTCTACTTCTACGGCCAGCAGTCCGGCCACTCGGAGAAGATCAAGAAGCTCGAGCTGAACAACGTCGGCGAGCTGGACCTCTCCTCGGTCGAGCTCTGATCCGAACGATCTGACCCCGGGTCGGGCTCGCCACATCCGGTGGGCCCGGCCCGGGGCAGTTCCGCGAGAGGGTGTTACAACATCTGCCTCGCACGTTGTCGCCATCGTGTCGGCCGTCCGACGCGCCCCCTGTCTGGAGGACCACCCCATGGGCCGCTATCTCTTGAGACGGCTGCTCCAACTCGTGCCGGTCTTCATCGGCACCACGTTCATGATCTACGCGCTCGTCTGGGCCGTGCCCGGTGACCCCTTCGCCGGTAAGTGCGGCGAGCGGCGCTGCCCGGACCAGTACATCGCGTTCATGACCGACAAGTACCACCTCGACCAGAACATCTTCGTCCAGTACGCGACGTACATGCAGAACCTCCTCAAGGGGGACTTCGGGCAGACGTTCAGCGGCCGGTCGATCAACGACATCATCGCGACCGCGTACCCCAACACGCTGAAGCTCGCCGTGGTGGCCCTGCTCATCGAGGCAGGCATCGGCCTCACCGCCGGTGTGCTCACCGGCCTGCGCCGCAACGGCTTCCTGGACAACCTGGTCCTGGTCTCCACGCTGTTCCTGATCGCGCTGCCGGTCTTCGTGGTCGGCTTCGTGCTCCAGTGGCTGTTCGGCGTGCAGTGGCAGCTCGTCAAGCCGACCGTCTCCAGCGAGATGCGGTTCTCCGAGCTGATCATTCCCGGCTTCGTGCTGGGCAGCGCCTCGATGGCGTACATCGCCCGGGTGGCGCGGACGAGCATCGCCGAGAACCGGCGTGCGGACTACGTGCGCACCGCGATCGCCAAGGGCCTGCCGATGCGCCGGGTGGTCGGCGTGCACCTGCTGCGCAACTCGCTCATCCCGGTGGTCACCCTGCTCGGCACCGACCTCGGCGCCCTGATGGGCGGAGCGATCGTCACCGAGGGCATCTTCCAGATCAACGGGATCGGTCGCCAGGTCTACCGGTCGATCGTCACCAAGGAGAGCGCTACGGTTGTCTCCATCGTGGTGGTGCTGGTGCTGGTCTATCTGCTGATGAACCTGGTGGTCGACCTGCTTTACGCCGCCCTGGACCCGAGGATCCGCTATGAGTGACCCTTCCACCGCCTCGATCGTCAGCACCCCGCGCCCCGAGCAGCCAGGTGAGATCGGTGCCCCCGCGAACGCCGGCCTGCCGGAGAGCGCCCGCAAGGAGAAGCCGCGTGGCCTCCTGGGTGACGCCTGGCGGGACCTGCGGCGCAAGCCACTCTTCTGGATCTCCTCGGCGTTCATCGTGCTGTTCGTGCTCATGGCGGCCTTCCCGTCGCTGTTCAGCGCCGGCGACGCCGTCAACGGCACGCTTGCCAACAGCCTCGGCAAGCCGTCCGCGAACGCCTGGTTCGGCTACGACGTACAGGGCCGTGACGTGTACGCCCGGGTGATCTACGGCGCCCGTGCGTCCGTGGTGGTGGCTCTGCTCTCCGTGGTCGGCACCATGCTGGTCGGTGGGACGATGGGCGTCATCGCCGGTTACCGCGGCGGCTGGGTGGACTCGCTGCTCTCCCGGATCGCCGACGTCTTCTTCGGTCTGCCGTTCGTGCTGGGTGCCATCGTCATCCTGACCACGTTCAACGGCTCCGGCACCAGTAACAGCAAGTGGCAGATCATGGCCCTGGTCATCGCCTCCCTGGTGGTGCTGACCTGGCCGGTCGTGATGCGGCTGATGCGCTCCTCGGTGCTGGCCACCAAGGAGGCCGACTACATCGTCGCGGCCCGGGCCCTTGGCGCGGGGACCGGCCGGATCATCCTCAAGCACCTGCTGCCGAACTGCCTGGCGCCGCTGCTGGTGTACGGGACGATCATGGTCGGCTCCTTCATCGGCGCCGAGGCCACGCTCTCCTTCCTGGGCGTCGGTCTGAAGAGCCCGGTGGTCTCCTGGGGCATCATGATCAGTGAAGCGCAGAACTACATCCGGGTCGCGCCCTTCCTGCTCTTCTTCCCCGCCGCGTTCCTCGTCACCGCCGTGCTCAGCTTCGTCATGCTTGGCGAGGCGGTCCGCGAGGCCCTCGACCCGAAGCTCCGATAGGGGAGACTGAGTTGTCCGACATTCTCGTGTCCGAGCAGTCCGCGCCCGGCGCCGACGGATCCGGCCGCCCCTCCGGCCGGCTGCTCGAGGTCGACGACCTGCGGGTCGAGTTCCGTACCCGGGACGGCGTCGCCAAGGTCATCAACGGGGTCACGTACCACGTCGACGCAGGGGAGACCCTCGCCGTGCTCGGCGAGTCCGGCTCCGGCAAGAGCGTCACCGCGCAGACCATCATGGGCATCCTGGACACCCCGCCGGGCTTCGTCACCGGTGGACAGGTCCGCTTCCACGGCAGGGACATGCTCAAGATGTCCGCCGAGGAGCGCCGCCGCATCCGTGGCGAGGGCATCGCGATGATCTTCCAGGACTCGCTCTCCGCGCTGAACCCCGTCTTCACCGTCGGGTTCCAGGTCGCCGAGCAGTTCCGGATCCGGCGCGGCATGAGCCGCGCGGACGCCAAGAAGCGCGCGATCGAGATGCTCGACCAGGTCAAGATCCCGAACGCCAAGGGCCGGTACGGCAACTACCCGCACCAGTTCTCCGGCGGTATGCGGCAGCGCGCCATGATCGCGATGTCGCTGGCGCTCGACCCGGAGGTGCTGATCGCGGACGAGCCGACCACCGCGCTGGACGTGACCGTGCAGGCCCAGATCATGGACCTGCTCGGCGAGCTCCAGCGGGAGCGGCGGATGGGCATGATCCTGATCACCCACGACCTCGGCGTGGTCGCCGACGTCGCGGACCGGATCGCGGTCATGTACGCCGGCCGGATCGTCGAGGAAGCCGACGTGTACGACCTGTACGCCAAGCCGGCGCACCCGTACACCCTCGGCCTGCTGGACTCGATCCCGCGGATGGACGAGAAGGGGCAGGAGCTCCGCACCATCAAGGGCCTCCCGCCGAACCTGATGAACATCCCGCCGGGCTGCCCGTTCAACCCGCGCTGCCCCATGGCGCAGCCGGTGTGCCGGGAGAAGGTGCCCCCGCTGCTGCAGATCGGCCGCGGTCGGGCCAGCGCCTGCCACTTCGCCGAGGAGCTCGTGAGCCGTGACTGAGAACATCATCGAGGTCCGTGACCTGGTCAAGCACTACCCCGTCACCCGCGGGATCGTGTTCAAGAAGACCGTCGGTCAGGTCAAGGCGGTCGACGGCGTCTCCTTCGACCTGAAGGCCGGCGAGACGCTGGGCGTGGTGGGCGAGTCGGGCTGCGGCAAGTCGACGCTGAGCCGGGTCCTGATGAACCTGGAGAAGCCGACCGCCGGCACCGTCCGGTACAAGGGCCAGGACATCTCCAAGCTCTCCGGCGGGGCACTGCGGCGGCTGCGCCGGCAGATCCAGCTGGTGATGCAGGACCCGTACACCTCGCTGAACCCCCGGATGACGGTGGGTGACCTGATCGGCGAGCCGTTCGAGATCCACCCCGAGGTGGCCCCGAAGGGCAGCCGCCGGAACAAGGTCAAGGAGCTGCTCGACCTGGTCGGCCTCAACCCGGAGCACATCAACCGGTACCCGCACCAGTTCTCCGGCGGCCAGCGGCAGCGCATCGGCATCGCCCGGGCCCTGGCGCTGCGGCCCGAGGTGATCGTCTGCGACGAGCCGGTCTCGGCCCTGGACGTGTCGATCCAGGCTCAGGTGATGAATCTGCTGGAGAAGCTCCAGAACGAGTTCGGCCTGTCGTACGTCTTCATCGCCCACGACCTGTCGGTCGTGCGCCACCTCTCCGACCGGGTCGCGGTGATGTACCTGGGCAAGATGGTGGAGGTCGGCACCGAGGACGAGATCTACGAGCGGCCGACCCACCCGTACACCCAGGCGCTGCTGTCGGCGGTGCCGGTGCCGGACCCGACGCTGCGGGAGAACAAGGCGATCATCCGGCTCACCGGTGACGTCCCCTCCCCGGTCAGCCCGCCCTCGGGCTGCCGGTTCCGCACCCGCTGCTGGAAGGCGCAGGACGTCTGCGCCCAGGAGGTGCCGCTGCTGCAGATCCGGCGGGGCACGGACCACCCGAGCGCCTGCCACTTCGCGGAGAAGCGGGAGATCGTCGCCACCCACGAGGCGTGATCCGTCCGGACCGCCTGCCGGCGTCAGTTCGACGCCGGCGGGCGGTCCGTCGTATCCGGGCCCGCCCCCGGCGGCCCGCCGGGCCGCCGGGCCGGGCCGCCCCTCCTCACAGCGGGCCGCGGCCGGCGCGAAGCAGCAGCAGCGCGAGCTGCGTCCCGTCCGCACCCAGCGCCTGCCGGAACCGCTCCAGGATCTCCCGCTCCCGGGAGAGCACCAGGCGGGTGCCGCCCGAGGCGAGCCGAGTGGCCCCCACCTCCTGGGAGAGGGCGGCCCGCTCCTGCCACAGCGCGATGATCGTCCGGTCGATCTCGTCGATCCGCTCCCGGATCGCCACGATCCGCTCGGCGGCCGCCGAATCGCCGGTGCCGGTCCGGGCGGTCGCGGCCGCCGTCGCACCAGTGTCGGCCCCGTCGTGGTTCTTCGCCAGGCTGCCGCTCTGCTCCGCCACGTCAGTCATCATCGTCGTACCCCTCGGGTGTCGGGCCCGGTGCCCGGATCCCGGGACGAAAAAGCCCCGGGCTCTCCGAGCCCGGGGCTTTCGCAGGTCTTGTGATCAGGCGCGACCTACGGCTGCCGGACTCCCGGTGCCGTAGTAAAAGTAGAAGCGCTGACCGAACACGTCGTCGAGTATGCCGAGCGGTGGCCGGGGTGCGCAAGGATTCCCGCCAACAGGTGGGACGGGGTGCGTTTCCGTCCCCGGTGACGGCTTCGTCTCGTCGGGGCGTGCTCGGGCGGGAAGTGTCCGTCCGGCGGCATAGACTCGCCGTGCGATGCATCCTCTCTTCGACATTCCCGCGTCCCCGCCCGCGCCGGAGCCGACCCCGCCGCACCGGCCCGGGTCCTACGACGACTCCAGCTCGGCTGGCGGCCATGATTCGGCCTCCGCGCCGCTAGGCGGCGCTCCGGACCGAATGAAGGCCGGTCTGTCGCCGCGCCGCGACCGGGAGCCGTCGGCCGCCCGGCTGGACCCGCAGGCCCTCCTCGCCGGGCTGAACGGTCCCCAGCGCGACGCCGTCACGCACGCGGGTTCGCCCCTGCTGATCGTGGCCGGCGCCGGTTCCGGCAAGACCCGGGTGCTGACCAACCGGATCGCGTACCTGCTCGCCGCGCGGGACGTGCACCCGGGCGAGATCATCGCGATCACCTTCACCAACAAGGCCGCCGGCGAGATGAAGGAGCGGGTGGCCGCCCTGGTCGGGCCGCGGGCCCGGTTGATGTGGGTGTCGACCTTTCACTCCGCCTGCGTCCGGATCCTGCGGGCCGAGCACGAGCACGCCGGGCTGAAGTCGGCGTTCTCGATCTACGACGCGGACGACTCGCGCCGGCTGATGCAGATGGTGGCCCGGGAGCTCGACCTCGACCCGAAGCGCTACCCGGCGCGCGGGCTCGCCGCCCAGGTGTCCAACCTCAAGAACGAGCTGGTCGACCCGGAGGCGTTCGCCAGCCGGGCCAAGGGGCCCAACGAGCGGGCGCTGGCCGAGGCGTACACGCTCTACCAGCGGCGGCTGCGCGAGGCGCACGCGCTGGACTTCGACGACCTGATCATGACGACGGTGCACCTGCTCCAGTCGCATCCGCACGTCGCGGAGAGCTACCGACGCCGGTTCCGGCACGTCCTCGTCGACGAGTACCAGGACACCAACCACGCCCAGTACGTGCTGATCAAGGAGCTGGTCTCCGGCACCGAGGGGATCGAGCCGGCCGAGCTCTGCGTGGTCGGCGACGCCGACCAGTCGATCTACGCGTTCCGGGGCGCGACCATCCGCAACATCCTCGAGTTCGAGCGGGACTTCACCGACGCCCGGACCCTCCTGCTGGAGCAGAACTACCGCTCCACCCAGACCATCCTCAACGCCGCCAACGCGGTGATCGACCGGAACACCTCCCGCAAGCCCAAGCGGCTCTGGAGCGACGCCGGGGCCGGCGAGCAGATCGTGGCGTACGTCGCCGACACCGAGCACGCCGAGGCGGACTGGGTGGCCCGGGAGATCGACCGGCTCGTCGACGACGGCGAGACCCGCCCCGGCGACGTCGCGGTCTTCTACCGCACCAACGCCCAGTCCCGGGTCTTCGAGGAGGTGTTCATCCGGGTCGGCCTGCCGTACAAGGTCGTCGGCGGGGTGCGCTTCTACGAGCGCAAGGAGGTCCGCGACGCGCTGGCCTACCTGCGCGCGGTGGTCAACGACGACGACACGGTCAGCCTGCGCCGGATCCTCAACACCCCGCGCCGGGGCATCGGCGACCGGGCCGAGGCGTGCGTGGAGGCGCTCTCCAGCCGGGACCGGATCTCCTTCGGGGCGGCGCTGCGCCGGGCCAAGGACGCGCCGGGCATCTCCACCCGGGCGGCCAACGGGATCGCCGACTTCGTCGCGCTGCTCGACGGCGCCCGGCAGCTGGCCGAGACCGGCACCCCGGAGGAGGTGCTGGAGGCGCTGCTGACCCGCTCGGGTTACCTGACCGAGCTGGAGGAGAGCCTCGACCCGCAGGACGCCGGCCGGGTGGACAACCTCCAGGAGCTGGTCAGCGTCACCCGGGAGTACACCGAGCGGATCGAGGCGCTGGGCGAGGAGGGGGAACGGGCCACCCTGGCCGGCTTCCTGGAGCAGGTGGCGCTGGTCGCCGACGCCGACCAGATCCCCTCCGACGACCCGGACCACCAGGGCGTGGTCACCCTGATGACCCTGCACACCGCGAAGGGCCTGGAGTTCCCGGTGGTCTTCCTGACCGGCCTGGAGGACGGCGTCTTCCCGCACCTGCGCTCGCTCGGCGACACCCGGGAGCTGGAGGAGGAGCGCCGGCTCGCGTACGTGGGCATCACCCGGGCCCGGCAGCGGCTCTACCTGTCCCGTTCGGTCACCCGCTCGGCCTGGGGGCAGCCGGCCTACAACCCGCCGTCGCGGTTCCTGGAGGAGTTGCCGCCGGATCTGGTCCGGTGGGAGCGCACCGAGGGGTCGTACACCTCGTGGGCCGGCGGAGGCGGCGGCGTCGGCGGCCGGGCGGACCGCGCGCCCGGCGGACGGGGCGGCTTCACCGGCGGCACCCCCAAGGCGGCGCAACTGGCGAAGCGGCTCGGCGTGGACGGCAGCCGGCTGGCCACTGCCAGCGAGCTGCCCCAGGGGCCGAAGGTGGCGGCCGGCGACCGGGTCAACCACCAGCGCTACGGCCTGGGGCGGGTGCTCGCCGTGGAGGGGCACGGCCCGGGTGCCCGGGCGCAGATCGACTTCGGCGACCAGACCATGTGGCTGGTCCTGCGGCACGCCCCGATCGACAAGCTCTGAGCGACCACGAAGGGCCCGGGCCGGCGAACCGCCGGACCGGGTCCCTCGTCGTGCTCCGCGACCGTCAGCAGGCCACGTCGATGCCCCGCGCGCGCAGGAACGGCGCCGGGTCGATCTGGTTCCACATCGCGCCCTTGTGCACCTCGAAGTGCAGGTGCGGGCCGGTGGCGTCGCCGGTGGCGCCCTCGTAGCCGATCACCTCGCCGGCGCTGACCTTCTCGCCCACGCTGACCGCGATGCGGCTCTGGTGGGCGTAGTGGGTCAGGTAGCCGTTGCCGTGGTCGATGAAGACCGAGTTGCCGTACCCGTCGCCGACGTCGCCGGCCTTGACCACGGTGCCCGCCGCCGCGGCGTGGATCGGGGTGCCCGCGGGCATCGCGAAGTCGATGCCGGCGTGCAGGGTGCCCCACCGCTGCCCGTAGCAGGAGGTGATCGCGGCGCCCTTCATCGGGATGACCCAGGAGGGCTTCGGCTTGGCGGTCTTCTTCGGCGTCGGCTTGGCGGTGGCCGCCTTCTTCGTCGGCGTCGGGCTGGCCGTGGAGGGGCTCGGCGACGGGCTGGCCGCGGTCGCGGACGGGGTGACCGGGGCGGTCGACTCCCGGACGGAGCGGTCGGCGCGGGCGGCGGCCTCGGCGCGGGCCTGGGCGTCGAAGTCGACGGCGGCGGGGGTCGGTGTGCCGTGGTCGGCGGTGGCGACGGAGACGCCGCCGAGGCCGAGGCCGATCAGCGCCACCGCGCCGACCACGAAGTACGTGCTGCGCCGGCCCGGCCGCCTGCGCGCCCGGTGCCGGGGAACGTCGTGGGTGTTCTCGTTCTGGACGGAGCTGTCTTCCTGCACGGCGGACCTCACAGTCGAGGGGCACTTGACCTCGAAATACTGGTGTCGGCCCGGTCCGCGCCGGGTAGGGGCTCCGGTGGGACGGCCGGGGCTGCTGACGGCCCACGCCCGGTTTCGCCTCAGCTGGGTGATCTGACCCGGAAAACGATCATGCTTAGCTGTGTCTCCGCTCACAGTTGTCGCTGTGACCCGGCAGACTTCGCGTCAACGAAACCGCCCGGATCCAATGATCCGGGCGGCAAGCGGGCGGTACCCAGCGTCAGGACGCCGCTACCTCGCTGTAGATTGCCTCGACTTGCAGCTTGATGTCCACTCCGCGGTCCTCGAGCCACGGCACCGGGTCCAGCGGCTGCCCGTTGACATGGATCTCCAGGTGCAGGTGCGAGCCGTAGGAGTGCCCCGTGTTGCCGACCAGACCGAGCTGGTCGCCGGCCTTGACCTGCTGGCCCTCCTGGACGCTCACGGCGGAGGAGTGGCCGTAGATGGCCTCGCTGCCGTCCGGGTGCTGGACGATCACGGCGTAGCCGTACCCGCCGAACCAACCGGCCTTGGTGACGGTGCCGGAGTGGATCGCGACGTACGGGGTGCCCTCCGGAGCGACCAGGTCGACGCCTGTGTGCAGCTTGCCCCAGCGCATGCCGTACGGCGAGTTGAAGTCGTAGCCCTGCAGGGGGAGCAGCCAGACGTCCTGCTCGGTCCCGGCCTTGGCGACCCGGCTGTCCCGGGTGGCGCGGTCGGCGGCGTCGGCGCGGGCCGCCGCGTCCTGGCTGGTGATCGAGGCCTGCTTGAGCTCGTCGAGGACCGACGGGCTGACGCTCTTGGCGTCCGGCAGGGCGTTCGCGCCGAGGGCGACGATGCCGGCCCCGACGAAGGCGGTGGTGACGACCGCCGCGTAACGGCTCCGCGGGGGGGTGGGTACGCGGCGGCGGCCGCGATATCTATCGGGCTCAGACGACAGGCGCTGGCGCACGCACACCCTCCGTTGTCGGGGTTCCGATGCGGTCGACCGGCGCCCGGGAAACTCGGGTGAACGTCGGCTGGCCGCGTCGTCACCCGTCCATGGACCTGATGACAACCGTGGTCACGTTAGCCAACTGCCACTCCAGTCACAAGCCGAAGCGCCGAATTGGGGTTTCGTTCTGTCCCTTTCCGTCCGCTGATGTCATAGCTCGCGCCCCCGGACGGGGGGCCCGTTAACCGTCCGTTCGTCGCGCACAGTGACCGTTCGGCGGAGGCGTCCGACTTCCGGGCGGTGCGGTCGAAGGCTATGGGTGCAGCCCGGCTTCCCGGCGTCGGGGCGGGCGGGTTACCGTTCGTTCAGGTGATAGCCGCGGAGCCGGTGAAAGGTGTGCGCTGATGAGCTCTCGTATCCGGGTCGTCGTCGCGAAGCCCGGCCTGGACGGCCACGACCGGGGCGCGAAGGTGGTCGCGCGCGCCCTGCGCGACGCCGGCATGGAGGTCATCTACACCGGCCTGCACCAGACCCCGGAGCAGATCGTGGAGACCGCCATCCAGGAGGACGCCGACGCGGTCGGCCTCTCCGTGCTCTCCGGGGCGCACATGACGCTCTTCAAGCGGGTACTGGAACTGCTCGCGGAGCGGGACGCCCGGGACATCGTCGTCTTCGGCGGCGGCATCATCCCGGACGCCGACATCCCCGAGCTGGAGCGGCTCGGCGTGGCCAAGATCTTCACGCCGGGTGCCACCACCCAGTCCATCGTGGAGTGGGTCCGGCAGAATGTCGCCCAGCCGGTCGCCTGACCGCAGCCTGGCTGCCGGCGGCGGTGTCGTCGCGTGTCGTCGCGTGTCGTCGCGGATTGCTCGTCGCAAGCGTGGGCGCCGCGGAGCGGGTTCGCGCCCGTAGCCGGGGTGTCCAGGAAGGGCGCCTGCAGTCGAGGCCGCGCCGGACGGGCGTGCGATGCGGGCGCCTGCGGGTGCGGCCCCGGCTGATGGACGCCGTTGGGTGACCTCCCGGCCCGGTAGGCGCGCGTGCATGCTGTTGCGTGCGGTCCCGGCCCGGTGGGCGTGCGGTGGATGCCGTTGCCCGAGGTCCTGGCCTGCGGGTGCGCGTGGGCGCTTGCGGGCGAGGTGACAGCCCGGCTGCTGCGCGGTGGGCGCGGTCGGGCGGGAATGACCGGAGCGCGGGCAGGGGGAAGGGCCGGACGCACCCCTCACACGCCCGGCCCCTCTATGCACGATGCCCCGCCGCCACCCCTCGACCGACAGGGCATCGGCCGTCTCCCGTCATCGCGCTGATCAGCGCTCCGACATCAGACTCAACGACGCCCCCACGACGGGGTTACGCATCTTCCGCAACATCCCCCGGACGGCTGAATCGACGCCCGCGGCGGGCGCGGCAGCCCTCTCCACCGGGCCCGCTGCCGGCCTGGCACCCCGCCGATGCCGGCCCGATCCGTGCCTGATCCACTTTGGATTCGCGATCTGGGGCTGCCCGGGTGACGTGGGCAGCCCCCACATCGCGGATCTGGAGTCGATCATGAGGTGCCGCGAGGCCTTTTGGGGTCCGCGTCACTTCTGCCGGGGGCCTGCCCGTCGCGGTGCGGGCCGTACCCTGTGGCTCCCCGTACCGCATTCCGCGGTCGATGATCCCGCCGGGAGCCTGCCGTGAACCAGCCGCCGCACCCGCAGCCGAACCCCGCCGCCGGGCAGCCGCCGGGTCCACCGGCCGCCGGCTGGCCGCAGCAGGGGCAGCCGGACGGCACGAGCGGGGGCTGGCCCGCGCCGCCGCCGGCCGGTCCGGGTTGGTCGGGGCCGCCGCCGCAGGGGTATCCGGGTGGGTCGGGCGGCGGTTGGTCGGGGCCGCCGCCGCAGGGGTATCCGGGCGGGCCGGCGCAGTTGCCGCCGCCCTGGCAGCCGCCGGCGGCGCGACGGGCGAAGCGGATCCCGGAGGACCAGCCGTTCGTCGCCCGGCCCAGCCTGCGCAAGCGGGGGCTGGCCCTGGGCGGCCTCACCCTGCTGATCGGGCTGGTGATCGCCTGCCCGATTGGGCTGGCGGCGTCGTCGGAGAACGGCGGCGCGGAGATCCTGCTCGCCGTACCGCTGATCATGTTCTTCTTCGCCCTGGTGGTCGGCCTCCAGCTCTGGCTGGTCTCGTCCGGCGGTCCGGTGCTCGCGGTCGGCCCGGCCGGACTCTGGATCAAGACCCGGCCGACCAGGGGGCAGGCGATCTGGCTGCCGTGGGAGGCGATCGACCAGATCTACCGGCGGCGCTGGGGGCTGGAGAAGATGCTCTGCGTGCGGGCGCGCGACCCGCGGGCCGGCGGTGACCTGGGTGCCTTCACCGCGCTCGACGCGGGAATGCAGCAGGCCTTCTTCGGCACCGGGTTCACCGCCACGGTCAACTTCGCCGACCGGTCGGAGCAGGAGATCATGGCGGTGGTGGTCCGCTACTCGGCCGGCCGCTGCCGGGTGGCCTGACCGGTCGGGCCGGCGGCTGTGCATTACCGCACACCCCGCACCCGCTCGGTTGCCCCCGGTTCCCATCTCGTTAGGCTGCGGCAAATGACCTGTCTCATCTGATGACAGGCGTCAAACTGATTTTCCAACGCTGGTGGCGGCGCGACGGCGCGCCGCGGAGACGGGACGGGACGCGCAATCGTGGACCTGTACGAGTACCAGGGGCGGGACCTGTTCGAGCGGCACGGGTTGCCCGTGCTCGCCGGCGGCGTCGCCACTACCCCGGAGGAGGCCCGCGCGATCGCCGAACGCCTCGGCGGTCGGGTGGTCGTCAAGGCGCAGGTGAAGGTCGGCGGCCGAGGCAAGGCCGGCGGCGTCAAGCTGGCCGAGGGCGCGGAGGAGACGGTGGCCCGCGCCACCGACATCCTCGGCATGGACATCAAGGGTCACACGGTCCACAAGGTCATGATCACGGTGACCGCGGACGTGGCCGAGGAGTACTACTTCTCGTACCTGCTGGACCGGGCGAACCGCACCTTCCTCTGCATCGCCAGCGTCGCCGGCGGCATGGACATCGAGCAGGTCGCCGCGGAGACTCCGGAGAAGGTGGTCAAGGCCCCGATCGACGCCAACACCGGCGTCGACGAGGCGAAGGCCCGCGAGATCGTGAGCGCCGCCGGCTTCCCGGCCGAGGTCGCCGACCAGGTCGTCGACATCGCGGTCAAGCTGTGGCAGGCGTTCGTCGCCGAGGACGCCACGCTGGTCGAGGTGAACCCGCTGGCGAAGAACGCGGACGGCAAGGTGCTGCTGCTCGACGCCAAGGTCACCCTCGACGAGAACGCCGCGTTCCGGCACCCGGACCACGAGGCCCTGGTCGACCAGGCCTCGGTGGACCCGCTGGAGCAGGCCGCCAAGGAGAAGGACCTCAACTACGTCAAGCTCGACGGCGAGGTCGGCATCATCGGCAACGGCGCGGGTCTGGTCATGTCCACCCTCGACGTGGTCGCGTACGCCGGTGAGCGGCACGGCGGCGTCAAGCCGGCGAACTTCCTCGACATCGGCGGTGGCGCGAGCGCCGCGGTGATGGCGAACGGCCTCGAGATCGTCCTCTCCGACCCGTCGGTGAAGAGCGTCTTCGTGAACGTCTTCGGTGGCATCACCGCCTGCGACGAGGTCGCCAACGGCATCATCCAGGCGCTGGGGCTGCTCGAGCAGCGGGGCGAGAAGGTCACCAAGCCGCTCGTCGTCCGCCTCGACGGCAACAACGCCGAGGCCGGTCGGGCGATCCTCGACGGCGCGAACAACCCGCTCGTGCAGCGGGTGGACACCATGGACGGCGCGGCCGAGCGGGCCGCCGAGCTGGCAGCTGCGGGGGTCTGATCATGGCTATCTGGCTGACCAAGGACTCCAAGGTCATCGTGCAGGGGATGACCGGTTCCGAGGGTTCCAAGCACACCCGGCGGATGCTCGCCGCCGGCACCAACGTGGTGGGCGGCGTCAACCCGCGCAAGGCGGGCCAGACGGTCGACTTCGACGGCACCGAGCTGCCGGTCTTCGCGTCCGTCGCGGACGCCATGAAGGAGACCGGGGCCGACGTCACGGTCATCTTCGTGCCGCCGCAGTTCACCAAGGGCGCGGTCGTCGAGGCGATCGACGCCGGCATCGACCTGGCCGTGGTGATCACCGAGGGCGTCCCGGTGCACGACACCGCCGCCTTCTGGGCGTACAACGTGGCCAAGGGCGAGCGGACCCGGATCATCGGGCCGAACTGCCCGGGCATCGCCTCGCCGGGCGCCTCCAACGCCGGCATCATCCCGGCCGACATCACCGGCACCGGCCGGATCGGCCTGGTCAGCAAGAGCGGCACGCTGACCTACCAGATGATGTACGAGCTGCGCGACATCGGCTTCTCGACCTGCGTCGGCATCGGCGGCGACCCGATCATCGGGACCACCCACATCGACGCCCTGGCCGCGTTCGAGGCCGACCCGGAGACCGACGCCATCGTGATGATCGGTGAGATCGGTGGCGACGCCGAGGAGCGGGCCGCCGAGTTCATCAAGGCCAACGTCACCAAGCCGGTGGTCGGCTACATCGCCGGCTTCACCGCGCCGCCCGGCAAGACCATGGGTCACGCCGGCGCGATCATCTCCGGCTCGGCGGGCACCGCCGAGGCGAAGAAGGAGGCCCTCGAGGCCGTCGGCGTGAAGGTCGGCAAGACCCCGACCGAGACCGCCAAGCTGATGCGGGAGATCATGTCCGCCGGCTGAGCCGTACGTGACGTGGTGGAGGGGGTCGACCGGCAGCGGTCGGCCCCCTCACCTGTACCAGTACAGGTCGCGGCCGCTGGCCCGCCAGATCGCGCTGCCGATGATGTTGATCACGCCGAACGCGATGGCCAGGTAGCCGAGCACGGGTGACTTGCCGAACCGCTTCGCGTCCCGGATCGACAGCCAGCCGAAGACGATGCCGAGGATGCCGCAGCAGATCAGGCCGAGGACGATGCCCAGTACGCCCCAGAGGGTGGTGCGGTCCCGGCCGGCGGCCGGCGGCGGTGGCGGCGGCGGATACGGAGCGTTCACGGCTTCCTCCGAGCGGTTGGTGCCGCGACAGGAAAGGGTCGCGTCCTGGGCCGAGGCTAAACCGGATCGAGGTCGGGAAGCCGGTGGATCACGGAACTCGCCGCCCTTCCGGGGCGGTATCGGACTGCCGCCGCTCGTGCGGCATGCCAGAGTAGAGCCGATGTCACCCGTCACCCCTGACCAGCCCCGCCGCCCCGCCGCCGGAGTCGCCGCCGACACCCGGCCGCCGGGCCGTGCCCGGCCGGCGTCCCGGGTGCCCGCGCCCCGGTCGGGGGAGGCGCCACGACGCCGGGCGCCGCTGCCCGTCGCCGCCGGCGTGGCGGCCGGGTGGGCGGCTCTCACGTCCTGGCTGCCGGTCACCGTCGTGCTCGGCCTGGCCCAGCTCAGTGAGGACGCCGGCTCGCCGGCGGGCGCGCTGCGCACCGGGCTGGCCGGCTGGCTGCTCGGCCACGGGGTGCCGCTGGAGACCTCCGCCGGCCCGCTCGGCCTGGCGCCGCTGGCGCTGGCGGCGCTGGCGGTCTGGCGGTTGACCCGGGCCGGGGTGCACGTCAGTCGGGCCATCGGCGCCCGCGACGGCCGCTCACCGCGGCAGGCGCTCACCGCCGCGGTCGCGGTCGGCATCGGGTACGCCCTGCTCGGCGCCCTCGCCGCGGCCGTCGTCGGCGTGGGCGGCCCGCGGGTGTCCCCGGTCCGGGCGGCGGTCACCTTCGCGGTCTTCGGCGCGCTGTCGGCGCTGGTCGGCGCGCTGCGCACCACGGGCGTGTCGGGCCTGCTGGCCCGGCGTTCCGCGCCGCCGTTGCGGGACGGGGTGCGGACCGGGCTGGTCGCCGGGCTGCTGCTGCTCGGCGCGGGCGCCGGGGCGGCCGGCCTGTCGGTGGCGACCGGGGGTGGCGACGCCGCCGACATGATCGGGGCGTACCGGACCGGGGTGGCCGGTCAGGCGGGCATCACCCTGGTCAGCCTCGCGTACGCGCCGAACGCCACCGTCTGGTCGGCCGCCTACCTGCTCGGCCCCGGGTTCGCCGTCGGCACCGACACGGCGGTGCGGACCAGCGAGGTCTCCGTCGGCGCGCTGCCGGCCGTACCGCTGCTGGCCGGACTGCCGCGCGGGCCGGTCGACGGGTTCGGCGCCGGACTGCTCGCGGTGCCGGTGCTGGCCGGGATGGCCGCCGGCTGGCTGCTCGCCCGGCGGCTGCTGCGGCTGGCCGTCGAGGACCGGACGGTGGTCGGCTGGGGGCCGCTGCTCGCCCCGGCGGCGCTCGCCGGACCGGTCGCCGGCCTGCTGCTCGGCGCGGCGGCCGCCGCCTCGGGCGGGCCGCTCGGCGGTGGCCGGCTGGCCGAGATCGGTCCGGTGCCCTGGCAGGTGGCCGGGATGGCCACCGGGGTCGTCGGGGTCGGCGCGCTGCTCGGCGCCGCCGCCACGAAGCTCCTCGTCCGGCCACGCGGGCCTGAACTCTTGGTACAGCGAAAGGGGCATCCCGGACCACGCCGGGACGCCCCCATCACCTGATGGCCCGGCTCAGGCGCCGGGAACATTCATGTTGAGCGCCACAATCGCGATGATCTGCGCGATTCCCAGCACGATGCCGATCGCCCCGCAGATCAGGCCGGTGGTGACCTGGCTGCCGTTGGCCGCGACCCCCTGGCTGACCTTCTGCTTGCCGAGGTAGCCGGTGACCACCGCGGCGATGCCCAGCGGGATGCCCAGGTAGCAGCAGGCCAGCGGGATGGACGCGATGCCGAGGATCATCGACACCAGGCCGAGGGTGTTCTGCTGGCCCTGCGGCATCGGGTAGCCGGCGTTCGGGTACGTCGGCGCGGCGCCGTAGGGCGGCTGCTGGCCGTACGGGTCCTGGTACGGCTGCTGCCCGTACGGCTGTCCCGAAGTCGGCTGCCCGTACGGCTGGCCGGGGGTCGGCTGGCCGTACGGCTGTCCCGAGGTCGGCTGCTGCCCGTACTGCGGCGCCTGCGGCTGGGTGTACGGGTCCTGCGGCTGGCCGTAGGGCTGGCCGGCCGGGGGCTGTTGCCCGTACTGCGGCGCCTGCGGCGGCGGCGCGTACGGGTCCTGGTACTGCGGAGCGGTCGGATCCTGCGGCGGCTGCTGGCCGTACGGGTCCTGACCGGGGTAACCGGGCTGCATTACTGGATGCTCCTCAGGCTGGGGGTCGGCGGTCGTCAGTTCGTGCTGTTGCCGCTCATCATTCCGCCGACGCCCAGGGCGAGGCAGCACACGACCGTCAGGGCGATCCAGATGATGCCGATGATGAGGGCCAGCTTCGACCACTTCTTCGACTCGGCGGCGGCCGCCTGGGCGCCCGCGTAGTCACCCTGCTGGAGCAGCGGGTTCACCTTGGACGCGTTGATGATGGCCGGGATGGCCAACGGCCAGAACAGGAAGATCGAGACGATCGACATCGTCATGTTGTTGTCGATCTGCGGCGGCGGCTGCTGCTGCGGGTAACCAGGCTGCATGGCGGGCGTACTCCTCGTTCCATCGGCACCCCCGGGGGTGCCGGTTCACTGACGGGTGCGGGGCCGGGCGTACGCCGGGCACCGAGCGAAGCGACCGGCAGCGTATCGTGCCCGGGCCATCCGGGTGACCGCCCGAAGCGGCGCTGCCCGAGCGCTGGACGCCCCGACCTGCCCGATAGGGTGGCCGCGTGACCGAGCCCGCGTCCGTCGCCCGCCTCGTCGTCCTCGTCTCCGGCTCCGGCAGCAACCTTCAGGCGCTGCTGGACGCCGCCGCCGACCCCGCGTACGGGGCCCGGGTGGTCGCCGTGGGTGCCGACCGGGACGGGATCGCGGGCCTGGACCGGGCCGCCGCGGCCGGGGTGCCGACCTTCGTCGACCGGGTGAAGGACCACCCGACCCGGGAGGACTGGGACAAGGCGCTGACCGCGCACGTCACCGAGCACCGGCCCGACCTGGTCATCAGCGCCGGCTTCCTGAAGCTCGTCGGCCCGCACTTCCTGGCCGCGTTCGGCGACCGCTACCTCAACACGCACAACACCCTGCTGCCGGCGTTCCCCGGCATCCACGGTCCCCGGGACGCCCTCGCCTACGGCGTGAAGCTCACCGGGGCCACCCTCTTCTTCGTCGACGCCGGCATGGACACCGGCCCGATCGTCGCCCAGGTCGCCGTGCCGGTGCTGGACGACGACGACGAGGAGACGCTCACCGAGCGCATCAAGTCCGCCGAGCGCCGCCAGCTCGTCGAGCAGGTCGGCCGGCTGGTCCGTGAAGGTTGGACGATCACCGGAAGAAAGGTCACCGTGCCGTGAGTTCCACTCAGGACGACCGCCGCCCGATCCGGCGGGCGCTGGTCAGCGTCTACGACAAGACCGGCCTGGTCGAGCTGGCCCGGGCCCTGCACGACGCCGGGGTGGAGCTCGTCTCGACCGGCAGCACCGCGTCGACCATCGCCGGCGCGGGCGTGCCGGTGACCCCGGTGGAGCAGGTGACCGGCTTCCCGGAGATCCTCGACGGCCGGGTGAAGACCCTGCACCCGAAGATCCACGGTGGCCTCCTCGCCGACCTGCGCAAGGACTCCCACGCGGCCCAGCTCGACGAGCACGGCATCGCCGGGATCGACCTGCTGGTCTCGAACCTCTACCCGTTCCAGGCCACCGTCGCCTCCGGCGCCGACCAGGACGAGTGCGTCGAGCAGATCGACATCGGCGGTCCGGCGATGGTCCGCGCCGCCGCCAAGAACCACGCCTCGGTCGCCGTGGTGACCGACCCGGCCGCGTACCCCGCGCTGCTGGCCGCCCTCGGCGCGGGTGGCTTCACGCTCGCCCAGCGCCGGGCGCTCGCCGCCCGCGCCTTCGCCGTCATCGCCGACTACGACGTGGCGGTCGCCGAGTGGTTCGCCGCGACGCTGGCCCCGGCCGCCGACGGGTGGCCGGAGTTCGCCGGGCTGGCGCTGACCCGGCAGGCGGTGCTGCGCTACGGCGAGAACCCGCACCAGGCGGCGGCCCTCTACGCCGATCCGGCCAGCCCGGCCGGACTGGCCCAGGCCGAGCAGCTGCACGGCAAGGAGATGTCCTACAACAACTACGTCGACGCGGACGCCGCCTGGCGGGCCGCGAACGACTTCGCCGACCGGCCGGCGGTGGCGATCATCAAGCACGCCAACCCGTGCGGCATCGCCGTCGGCGTGGACGTCGCCGAGGCGCACCGCAAGGCGCACGCCTGCGACCCGGTGTCGGCGTACGGCGGGGTGATCGCGGTGAACCGCCCGGTGAGCGTGGAGCTGGCCCGTCAGGTCTCCGAGATCTTCACCGAGGTGCTCGTGGCGCCCGGGTTCGACGAGGGCGCGGTGGAGATCCTCCAGGGGAAGAAGAACATCCGGCTGCTGCGCGCCCCGGAGTTCAACCCGCTGCCGGCGGAATGGCGGCAGGTCACCGGCGGCGTCCTGGTGCAGTTGCGGGACCGGATCGACGCCGCGGGCGACGACCCGGCGAACTGGCGGCTGGCCACCGGCGAGGCGGCCGACGAGGCGACCCTGCGGGACCTCGCCTTCGCCTGGCGGGCGGTGCGCGCGGTGAAGAGCAACGCGATCCTGCTGGCCAGGGACGGCGCGACCGTCGGCGTGGGCATGGGCCAGGTGAACCGGGTCGACTCGGCGCAGCTCGCGGTCAGCCGGGCCGGGGCGGACCGGGCCCGCGGATCGGTCTGCGCCTCGGACGCGTTCTTCCCCTTCGCCGACGGGCCGAAGATCCTGATCGAGGCGGGCGTCCGGGCGATCGTCCAGCCCGGCGGCTCGATCCGCGACGAGGAGGTCATCGCCGCGGCGAAGGAGGCCGGGGCGACCATGTACCTCACCGGCACCCGGCACTTCTTCCACTGACACGTCGTGGGAAGCGGGGCGCGGCCGACGGCCTTGCCCCGCTTCGGCGTTGAGCCTCCACTCGGGAGCGCTCCCTCGGTCGCCGCGCTGACCAGCCGAAAGTACGACCATCAACCCGTTGCCGGTCGTCAACTGGTGTTGCTAGCGTGATCCCGGCAGCAAGCGATCGACCCCCCGGATACTCCTTACCACCCGTCTCCCGCCCGCGGCCCCCGGCCGCCCGCCCGAGCGGCGTCCGACATCCCTCGTTCCGACAGGTTGGCCCCATGCGCGTGCGCGACCGGTTGAGCGCCGTCGTCGTCGCGCTGGCGTTCGTCCTGGCCGGTCTGGGCGCGCCGGCCTGCGCGGAGGCCCACCTGCCCGGCGCGGTGGTCACCGCCGCGCACCGGTCGATCGTCCACGACGCGACGCACGTCGTCCCTCCTGACGAACGGCGCGTCGTCGCCCCGGTCGCCACGCCGCACCCTGCCGCCCCGCCGTCCGGCGACCCCCGGGCCGTCGGGGAGCGCCACGCGCACCCCGACACTCCGCCGGAGCTGCGGGCGGAGGTTCCCGGCGGGCCCTGTGGTGACCACCGCGCCGGCGTCGGCCAGACCGACGGACCGGACGATCTTCTCCTCGGCGCGCCCCTGCGGGTCGACGGCACGACGGTCGCCGTCCTCGCCGCGACCCCTTACCGGCCGCCGGTCGTTCCGCTGCCGCCCCGGGGCACCCTGCTCACCCGGGCGCCACCCGCCACCGCCTGACCCTCCCCGCTGTCCCGGTCCTGCCGGGCCCGACGAGGTGTGACCCGTCCGCCAGGTGGACGCCGCAGCGCGACGAGGGTCGAATCCGGACGGTGCCCGTCCGATCACCAGGCAGCACACCACGGCCACGCCATCCGCCGCCGTGGTCTCCCTCCCCGGGCCCACCCTGCCCGGGACCTCCCTGAATCCTGGAGGATTCACATGTCGAAATTCCGCTGGCGCAAGCCGGCGACAATTGCGGGCGCGCTGGTGCTGACCGCCGCGCTCGGTGGCGTCGCGGCCACCAACCACGAGGTCCTCGAGGCCCTCGGCCTGGCCCAGGAGCCGGGCGCCAACCTGCCCTGGCACCCCCGGGAGTTCGCCGAGATGGCGGCCGGGGAGAACTCGGAAGAGGCCGGCGAGGAGGCCTTCGAGGCCCGGGTCATCGCCGAGCAGTTCGCCCAGGCCCGGTCGGCCCCGGGCATCGTCGCGCCGGGCGCGTACTCGAACGCGTTCAGCCAACTGAACGGGCTGCCGGCCACCAAGGGCAGCTGGCGCGAGGTCACCAAGATCAAGTATGACGGGGACGACCCCCGCTACCGCGACTACGCCTCCAACTCCTCCGGGGGCGCGGGCCTGGTGACCGGTCGGATCACCGGCCTCGCGGCGGACAACAGCGGGTACGTCTACGCGGCCGGCGCCGACGGTGGCGTGTGGCGGTCCTCGATCGGCGGCGGGAGCTGGACGCCGATCACCGACCAGCTGCCCACCCTGTCCAGCGGCGACGTGGTGCTCGCCGCCGACGGCTCGCTCTGGTACGCCTCGGGCGAGGCGAACACCGGCGCGACCTCGTACGTCGGCGCCGGCGTCTACCGGCTGGCCAGCCCGAAGACCGGTCAGTTCACCGCGGCCGACCGGGTCGGCGGCACCGAGCTGGAGAGCACGGTCATCAACAAGCTGCGGTTCTTCGACGGCAAGGTCTGGGCCGCCACCAACCGGGGTCTCTACTCGCACTCGATGAGCAGCGGCTCCGGGGCGTGGAAGTTCGAGTGGGCGCCGAACCCGAGCTACCTGCCGGGCGGGGCGGACGCGGGCACGGCCAACGCGGCGTACAAGAACATCGTCAACGACGTGGCCGACGACCCGCGCAATCCGAAGCACGTCGTGGTGGCCTCGGCCTGGCGGTCGGGCGACACCTACAACGGCTTCTACGAGACCGCCGACTACACGGCGGGCGGCTGGGCCAAGGTCAACCCGACCGGCTCCATCCCGGCCGACGACATCGGCTACGTGACGTTCGCGTTCTCCGCCGACGGCGGCAAGCTGTACGCGATCAACCAGTCGCCGAAGCTGCTCAACAAGCCGGCCGGCAACGTCAACAGCTACCTGGACGGCATCTACGTCTCCAACAACGGTTCGCCCGCCGGGCCGTGGAGCAAGATCGCCGACTCGTCGAAGCTGGGCAACTCCGGCTCCGCGCTCAAGCAGACCGTGATCGGCAAGGGCTACGGTCCCGGCATCCAGGCCTGGTACAACCAGTTCCTCGCGGTCGACCCGGCGAACCCGAACCACGTCTGGGCGGGCCTGGAGGAGGTGTACGAGAGCACCGACGGCGGCGCCAACTGGAAGACCGTCGGGCCGTACTGGAACTTCGGCTTCTCCTGCTGGAACATCTACGACGCGCAGAACAAGTGCAACAAGACCACCCACTCCGACCAGCACTCGGTCGCGGTGGGCAACGGCTTCGTCTACGTCGGCAACGACGGCGGCATCTACCGCCGGCCGATCAACGGGAAGACCGACAAGGACGGGCACGCCGCCGACTGGCAGAGCCTGAACGACGGCAGCATCGACGCCCTCCAGTACTACTCGGTCTCGGTCGGCAAGGACCCGGCCAAGGCGGGCACGGTGGTCTCCGGCGGTCTCCAGGACAACGGCGCCTCGGTGCTGCGGGCCGGCGACACCGTGATGGGCTCCAACTTCGGCGGTGACGGCGGCGACTCGCTGGCCGACCCGGCGAACGGCTGCCGGCAGGTCCAGGAGTACACCAACCTGGCCATGCGAGTGACCGAGAACTGCAACGCCAACCCGGGCCCGGGCACGGCGTCGACCTCCACCTCGCGGGACATCCAGCCGTACACCTCGGCGCCCGGCGACGAGCTGGCCCGGTTCATCGCGCCGTTCTCCCCGGACGCGAAGGACGCGAACGTGTGGGTCGCCGGCGGCCAGCACGTCTGGGTGAACACCAAGGGGTACGCGATCTCCAACGGCAAGGGCTGGACGAACGTCTTCGACCTGGGCGGCGGCCATACCGCGACCTCGGTGGGCGTCTCCGGCGGCACGGCGTACGTCGGTTGGTGCGGTCCGTGCAACAACGCCGGGTTCACCCGGGGCGTCGCGGTCGGCAAGGTGAACGACCCGGCGAGCTGGCACCAGCTGACCCTGCCGGCGGACTTCCCGAACCGGTTCGTGCAGGGCGCCGGCGTCGACCCGGCCAACCCGGCGCACGCCTTCCTCGCGATCAACGGGTTCTCCCGGCGGTTCACCGAGGGCCCGGGCGCCGGCTACGGCCACGTCTACGAGACGACCGACGCGGGCGCGACCTGGAAGGACGTCTCGGCGAACCTGCCGGACGTGCCCGCCAGCTCGATCAGGGAGCTGTCGAACGGCGCCCTGGTGCTCGCCACCGACCTGGCCACCTTCTACCGGGCGCCCGGGGCGACCGACTGGCAGCGGCTCGGCGCCGGCCTGCCGCTGACCGTCGGCATGGACGTCGAGTACAACGCGGTGGACAACTCGGTCTACGTGGCCACCCACGGCCGTGGCATCTGGGCGTTCGACCTGGCCCAGCTCTGAGACGTCGGCGATCCGGCCCGGTTCCCGATCCGGGCCGGACCGCCGGCCCGACACCAGCCGGCCCCCGTCCCCTGTCCGGGGGCTGTCTCTTATAC
>NZ_QGKS01000288.1 GCF_003172935.1 Micromonospora sicca
GCCCCGCCCTGGCGACGGTCCGGCCCCGGCGCGGCCCGGCGCGATCGCGGCGCCGCCATACCCGCGCGGCGTCCGCATGCGCAAGGGCCCGCACCGGAACCGGTGCGGGCCCTTGCATGGTGCTGGCGGGTGTCAGCCCTGGACGACGTTGAGGTCGAACTTGGCGGACACCTCGGGGTGCAGCTTGACGCGCACCGGGTAGGTGCCGGTCGACTTGATGTGACCGGGCACCTCCAGCCGACGACGGTCCAGGACCGGGCCGCCGGCCGCCTTGACGGCGTCGACGATCTCGGCCGGGGTGACCGAACCGAAGAGCCGGCCGCCCTCGCCGGCGCGGGCCTTCAGGCTGACCTTGAGACCCTCGAGCTGGGCCTTGACCTCGTTGGCGTGGTCCAGGTCGCGGATCTCCCGGGCCGAGCGGGCCCGCTTGATGACCGTGACCTGCTTCTCCGCGCCCTTGGTCCAGGCGATCGCGAAGCCCTGCGGGAGCAGGAAGTTACGGCCGTAGCCGTTCTTCACCTCGACGATGTCGCCCGGGGCACCGAGGCCGGACACCTCCTGAGTCAGGATGATCTTCATGTCGGTGCCTCCTCTCAGCGGGTCGTGGCCGTGTACGGCAGGAGCGCCATCTCGCGGGCGTTCTTGACCGCGCGGGCGATCTGCCGCTGCTGCTGCGAGGTCACGCCGGTCACCCGTCGAGCGCGGATCTTGCCGCGGTCGGAGATGAACTTGCGCAGCAGCGCGGTGTCCTTGTAGTCGATGTAGGTGATCCCGTCCTTGTCGAGCGGGTTCACCTTCTTCTTCGGCTTGCGAAGTGCCGCAGCCTTGGCCATTGCACGTGCTCCTGGTTTGCGATCGCGGGCGCTCGGCGCCATTAGAACGGAGGCTCCTCGTCGAAGTTGCCGCCCGAACCACCGCGCGAGGGAGCCGGGGCAGCCGAGGCCCAGGGGTCGTCGAAGTTGCCTCCGCCGCCCTGGCCACCGCCACCACCGGAGCCGAAGCCACCGCCGCCGCCACCACCACCGGAGCGCGACATCTTCTGCACCTTCGCCGTGGCGTAGCGCAGCGACGGGCCGATCTCGTCGACCTCGAGCTCGATGACGGTGCGCTTCTCACCCTCGCGGGTCTCGTACGACCGCTGACGCAGTCGACCCGAGACGATCACGCGGGCGCCCCGCTGCAGCGACTCGGCGACGTGCTCCGCCGCCTGCCGCCACACCGTGCAGGCCAGGAAGAGCGGCTCGCCGTCCTTCCATTCGTTGGTGGTCTTGTCCATGAACCGGGGCGTCGAAGCGACCCGGAACTTGGCGACCGCCGCACCCGACGGGGTGAACCGCAACTCGGGGTCATCGGTCAGGTTGCCGATGACCGTGATGGTGGTGTCTCCTGCCATGACCATCTCCTCGCGCACTCATCAGATCCCGCCGTACAGGCTCTCAGAGCCGTACGACAGAGCCGATGAGGCTGATCCGGGCGAACCGGGGTTGAATGCTTAGCGCATCTCCGGCCGGATGACCTTGGTGCGCAGCACGGACTCGTTGAGCCGCAGCTGACGGTCCAGCTCGGCCACGGCCGCAGGCGTGGCCTGCAGGTCGATGACGGCGTAGATGCCCTCGGCCTTCTTGCTGATCTCGTACGCGAGGCGCCGGCGGCCCCACACGTCGGTCTTCTCGACCGAGCCACCCGCGGTCCGGATCACGTTCAGGTACGTGTCGAGCGACGGGGCGACGGTGCGTTCCTCGAGGCTGGGGTCGAGGATCACCATGATCTCGTAATGACGCAAGACGTGCTCACCTCCTGTGGGCTATGCGGCCACGGTCCTTCCGTGGCAGGAGGTCTGCGTCGTGGCCCGCTCCGGTACCGGGGGGACCCGGCCGAACGCGGACAACCGGACCAGGATACCCGGTCCGGTCGATCATGCCCGGGCCGGTCGGCGGGACCGGCCGGGCGCGGTGACAGGGGCCCACCGCCGGCGTCGAGCACCGGAGGTGGACCCCTGTCCACGGGGCCGCGGGGCGTCCCGTCCGCATTCCTTGGGTGGGACCTGGGGAGGAACGACCACACCGATGAGGTTGGATCGAGGACGCCCCGCGGAGCTTTATCGTGTTGTCGGCTGATATGACCATACAACGGCTCTCGTCACCTGTTGGGGGAAATGAGGAATTTGCCCCAACCGCTCTGCCGATCGGTCGTCAGGTGGCGCGAGTCGGATCCCGCCCCGCCGTGCCGGGCCGCACGGCGGGGCGAGCCGTTTCCGGGGGTCTCCCGGGCCGCGGGTGGATTGCAGCCGGGTGGAGCGTCGACCATCGATCCCACCTCGCACAACGACCGCCCGCCCGCCGGGTGACGCATCCGGTCGCCGCGCCCGGCCCGGCGCCGAGCCGCTCCGGAGCCGGGACACCGCCGCCGCCGTCACCCCGCACGTCGGGGGCGCGACGTAGGCTCCCCTGCATGCGAATCGGAGCCCACGTCGATCCGACCGACCCGCTGGCCGAGGCCGCCGCCCGGGACGCCGAGGCCGTGCAGTTCTTCCTCGCCGATCCACAGGGGTGGAAGGCCCCGAAGGCCCGGGATGACGCCGAGCGGCTCCGCGACGCGGACGTCGACCTGTACGTCCACGCGCCGTACGTCGTGAACGTGGCCACGCTCAACAACCGGATCCGGATCCCGAGCCGGAAGCTGCTGCTCGGCCACGCCACGGCGGCGGCGGCCATCGGCGCGAAGGGGCTGATCGTGCACGGCGGCCACGTCAACGCCGGTGACGACCTGGCCGTCGGCTTCGACAACTGGCGCAAGACCTTCGCGTACGCGGCCGACTCCGGCGGCTTCCCGCTCCCGGTCCTGATCGAGAACACCGCCGGCGGCGACAACGCCTGCGCGCGGCACCTCGACGCGCTGGCCCGGCTCTGGGACGCCCTCGGCGACTACGAGGTGGGCTTCTGCCTGGACACCTGCCACGCCCACGCCGGCGGCGAGGACCTGCTGGGGCTGGTCGACCGGGTCAAGGCGATCACCGGCCGGATCGACCTGGTGCACGCGAACAACTCCAAGGGCGCCTTCAACTCGGGGCAGGACCGGCACGACAACCTCGACGGCGGCACGATCGACCCCGAGCTGGTGGTGGCGGTGATCCGCGCGGCCGGCGCCCCGGTCATCGTGGAAACGCCCGGCGGGGTCGACGGCCAGGCGGCCGACATCGCCTTCCTGCGCGGCCAGCTCGGCACCGGGACGTCGGCGGCATGACCACGGAGCAGTCGGACGCGACGGACGGCGGCGGCCCCGCCGGCTCGACCACGAACGGCGACACCCGGCTACCCGCCGAGGCCGTCGGCACCGACGGCACCACCGCCGCCCCAGCGACGGACGGCGCCGCCGCCCGAGCGGCCACGAAGGACCAGCCGGCCGCGAAACCGGCCGGCGGGGACGGTCCGGCCGCCGCTCGGACCGGCGCGGGGAACGGCGCCTCCGGCGTCGACCCGCACTCGGCCGCCACGAGGGACGAGCCCATCGCCGCCCCGGGCGACGGCGCCGCGACCGCCGCCCACGATGGCGACAGCGCAAGGAAGGCCGGGAAGGCCGCCACCACCGGCCAGGCCGGGAAGGCCGGCGCCACCGGCAAGGACGCCCCCGCCGCGGGTACGGAGAAAGCCGACCCCTGGTCCGCCTTCGGTCCCGCCCCCGACCCGGTGCTCACCCGGCCCCGACGGGCGGTGCGCGCGGTGGGCCGGTTCCTGGTGCACGAGTCGACCCTGTCCGTCGTCGCCGCGCTGGCCCTGGCCGTCCTGCTCACCTGGCCGACGCTGCGCTACCCGCTCTACACCCTGCCGCAGGACTACTGGGACCCGAGCCTGCAGTCCTGGCAGATGGCCTGGTCCGGGCACATCCTGCTGACCGACCCGGCGCAACTCTGGCACTCCAACACGTTCTTCCCGGAGCAGTGGAGCTTCGCCTTCTCCGACACCCTGCTCGGGTACGCCCCCGCTGGCATGATCGGCACCGGGCCCGAGGCGGCGGTGCTGCGCTACAACATCATGTTCGTGCTGGCCCACGCGCTCGCCACGTTCGGGGCGTACGCGTTGGCGCGGCAACTGGGCGCCGGCCGGATCGGGGCCGCGGTGGCCGGCGTCAGCTACGCGTACGCCCCGTGGCTGCTGGCCCAGGCCGGGCACCTGCACATCGTCTCCAACGGCGGCATCCCGCTGGCGCTGGCCATGCTCGCCCGGGGACACGGCTGGTCCCTGCGGTACGGCTACCGGCCGGAGCGCCGGCACGACGGGTGGGCGTACGCCGGCTGGATGGTGGCCGCGTGGCAGCTCAGCCTGGGCTTCGGCATCGGCCTGCCGTTCGCGTACCTGTTGGCCGGCATCGTGCTGGTCTCAGCCGTCGTCTGGTTCACCCGACGCTGGCTGGTCCGGCCGGGCAAGCGACCGTTCGGCAGCCGGCTGCTCCTCGCCGACCTGATCGGCGGCACGCTCTTCGCCGCGGTGGGCGTGCTGCTGGCCGTGCCGTACTTCAAGGTCGCCGAGCTGCACCCGAACGCGGAGCGGACGATCGGCGACATCGCCATCTACTCGCCGCCGGCGAGCGGGTTCTTCACCGCGCCGGCGGAGTCGCGGATCTGGGGCGGCCTGCACGAGGGGGCGCGTGCCACGTTGCCCTGGCACCCGGAGATGACGCTGCTGCCGGGTTTCGTGCTCTACGCGCTGGCCGCGGGCGGCCTCTTCTTCTCGGTCTGGCGGCTGCGGCACCGGCTGCTGCTGCTCGCCGGGGTGCTGGCGACGATGGCCCTGGCCATGGGGACCCGGTTCTTCGGCGGCACCTTCACCTACGTGCCGCTCTTCGAGCACCTGCCCGGGTGGAACGGGTTGCGGACGCCCGGCCGGATGATGCTCTGGACCACCCTGCTGCTCGGCCTGCTCGCCGCGGGCGCGGTCACCGCGTTCGCCGCCCGGGTACGCGAGCTGGCCGCCGAGCGGGTGCCGCCGTGGCCCGGGCCCTGGCTGCGGCTGGCCACCCTGCTGCCGCTGCTGCTGGTGATCGTGGAAGGGCTGAACACCACCCCGCACCCGGTGGTGCCGGTGCAGCCGGCGGTGATGCGCAACGTGGACGGTCCGATGCTGGTCCTGCCGAGCAGCCAGAACCTGGACCAGCCGGTGATGCTCTGGTCGACCAGCCGGTTCCAGGACGTGGTCAACGGCGGCAGTGGCTTCACCCCGGACACGCTCGCCCACGTCCGCGAGCTGACCCTCGGCTTCCCGGACCAGCCCAGCGTCGACTACCTGCGCATCCTGGGCGTCCGCAACGTGGTGATCCTGCGGGGCCAGCTGGCTGGCACCCCGTGGGAGCGGATCGTCGACAACCCGGTGGACGGGTTGGGCATCACCCGCGAGGAGGTCGGCGACGCGGTCGTCTACCACCTCTGACCCGGCTCGGGTCCGCCTTACGCCGGGGCGGGCTCGGCCGCGGCGGAACCCGTCGAGGAACGGGCGCGCCAGCGGACGTACCAGGGGGCGTCGGGGGAACCGTCGAGGACACCACCGTCCGGGTCGTCGGCGTAGATGTGTCGGACCACGTCGCGCTCGGGGCGCATGACGTCCCGGATCACGAAACCGCAGAGCACCGCGACGGTGATCAGCCGGAGGCTGGCGGCCAGCACGAAGACGCCCTCCGGGAAGACCGGCCGGCTGGTCGCCGTGCCGAGCAGCTCCCCGTAGAAGGCGGCGAAGTAGCAGACCTCGGCGAACTGCCAGACGAGGAAGGCGCCCCAGCGCGGCCGGGCGAGCACCGCGAGCGGGAGCAGCCAGAGCACGAACTGCTGGGACCAGACCTTGCTGAAGATCAGGAAGGCGGCGACCACCAGGAAGGCGAGCTGGGCCAGCCGGGGCCGGCGCGGCGCCAGCAGCGCCAGCGCGGCCACCCCGAGGCAGGCCAGCCCGAAGAGGAGGTACGACACCCAGTTGAGGGTGGGGATGTTGGCTTTCAACCAGTCGAACGGCCCCTGGTCGGGGCTGACCTTTCCGTCGAGGTAGCGGCCGATGTACCAGAGGGTGCCCCAGTCGATCGGCCGGGTGGTGTTCAGCTCGAAGAACCTGCCCCAGCTCTCCCGGTAGGGAATCGCCACCGGCAGGTTCACCAACACCACCGTCACCGCGGCCGTGATGACGGACAGGAGCGCGGCCCAGACCCGGCCGGCGCGGACCGCGAGCACCAGGATCGGCCCGAGGATGAACAGCGGCCACATCTTCGCCGCGCCGCCGAGCCCGATCAGTACCCCGGCCAGGGCGGCCGGCAGGGCACCGCTCAGGTCGGGTCTGGCGCGTGCCCAGGCCAGCAGCCCGACGGCGCTCAGCCCGACGGCGAGCAGATCCCAGTTGACGGTGGCGGTGAGCAGCAGGGCGGGGGCGAGCGCGAACATCGCCGCGTCCCAGGGTCGCCGTCGCCGCAGGTTGAGGATGACGGCGACGGTGGCGACGGCGAGAGCGCTCAGCACCAGCGCGTTGAGGTTGTAGAACCACTGCCCCTGGTTGATGCCGGGGTGGTCGGCGCCGAGGGCGTGCACCGGCAGCCCGAGCGCCCCCATGAAGTACCCGGTGAGCACCGGGTACTCGACCGGGTGGTCGGCGTAGGGCACCTTGCCCTCGTTGAGCCCCTCGGCGTAGTAGAGCGCCAGCACGTCCGTGTAGCACATCCGGGTGTACTGGATGTTGTTCTGCCAGGCGCCGTCCTGGCAGGGGGACTTCTGCACCCAGTGCAGGGCGAGGGTCAGGCAGACCAGGGCCAGCACGATCCGGGCCGCCGTCCAGAAGCGGCCCTCCCGGCCGGCGGGCCGGTCCAGCGCGACCGCGTGGTCGCCCAGTGGTCCGCCGATCACCTCGGAGGCGCCGCGGACGAAGCCGTCCGACCGGGACGGGTGGTCGGTGGTCCCGGCGTCGTCGATGCCTGCCGTCGACTGGGTGCTCATGGAGAGGAATCCTGCCGTACGGCAGGGGTCGGCGTCCCGCCTCGACCCCACAATTCCGGTACCCGGATACGCCGACGGCGGCCGGGCGCGAAGTCCGGCCGCCGTCGGCGGTTCCTGGCGATCAGTACGTCTGGCGTGGCGGTGTGGTCGGAAGGATGCCACCGCCGCCGCCGCCACGAGGGCGCGGGTCGAACGGGTTGGTCGGTCCGGCGTTCCCGCCGTTGTCGTTGCCGCCGCCGTTGACGGGCGGGCAGAACGGGTTCATCGGGTCCGGGCAGCCCGGCGGCACGGGCGGCGCCGTCGGCGGTGGTGCCTCGCCGTTGCCGGATTCCGGGTCGCCGACGTGCGCGGCCTCCGGGAAGTCCAGCTTGTCCTTGCTCTTGAGGGCGTCGTTCATGAACCGCTGGAAGATGGCGCCCGGCATGCCGGCACCGCTGATCTTGGCGCCGCCCTTCGTCTTGATCGGCAGACGGTTCTTGACGTTGCCGACCCAGACCGCGGTCGCGAGCTGCGGCGTGTAGCCGATCATCCAGGCGTCACCGTTCTCGGTGGTGCCCGGCTTCTGCTCCCAGGTACCGGTCTTCTCGGCGGCCTTGCGGCCGTCGGCGAGCCGGCGGTTCACGGCGGCCGGGTACTTCTCCAGCACCGAGGTCACGTCGCGAACAATGTCCTCGTCGATCCGCTGCACGGGCTTGACCTGCTCACCGCCCAGCTTCCGCCACCTACCGGTCTGCTGTTCCTGCTTCTCCACCAGCTTCACGAAGTGCGCCTTGATGTACTTCCCTCCGTTGGCGAAGGTGGCGACGCCGTTGGCGTGGTCCAGCACCGTGATCGGGTACTGGCCGTAGCCGACCACGTGGAAGAAGGGCGAGGGGGCCAGGTCCTTCGGGTCTTCCTTGGTGAGGTCGTGCGGCTTCGCCGGGTCGGTGTCCGTCTGCCACATCATCGTGACGCCGGCGTTCCTGGCCATCTCGACGACCTTGTCCGGGCCGATCTCCTGGGTGACGTAGTAGAACGGCACGTTCAGCGACTTCAGCGTTGACACCTCGAGGGTGCAGGAGTTGTGGCAGGACGGGTCGTCGAAGCCGGCGTTGCTGACCTTGAACTTGGTTCCCTCGGGGGTGAACGCCTTGCCCTTCCACCTGGACTCGAGGGACTTGCCGGCCTTTAGCGCCGCGGCCAGCGTGTAGATCTTGAAGCTCGATCCGGGCGAGTGGCCACCGCTGACGATGCCGTTGTCGTAGTTCTTGCCGGCGTAGTCGGTGCCGGTGCCGTTGTCACCGCCGTAGTAGGCACGCACCCCGCCGGTCTTGGGGTCAATCGACACCACGGCCGCCATCAGGTTCTTCGGCTGGCCGTCGAGCTCGGAGCCCTTGGTGGCGCGCTGGGCCGCCTCGAGCGCCGCCCTCTGCACCTTGGTGTCGATGGTGGTGGTGATCCGGTATCCGCCCTTGCTGAGCGCCTGCGAGCAGAGCGGCTTGTCGTCGGTGACCTCGGCGTCGTTGTCGGTGCAGAGGTTCTTCTCCCGCATCTCCTGCGCGACATAGTTGATCACGTTGCCGTACGGCGTGTTGACGCCGAAGTCGACCCCGACGCCCTTCGCGCTCGGCTTCTTGAGCGTCTTGGTCGGGTACTCGGTCGGGTGGGCCGGCTTGCCCGGCGCGTCCAGCCAGCCCTCGGTGATCATGCCGCCGATCACATAGTTCCAGCGGTCCAGCGCGGCCGCCTGGTTGATCGCCGGGTCATAGCCCTTGTGCGTGGCGCTCGGCTCCGGCTGCTTGATCAGCGCCGCGAGCACCGCGGCCTCGGCCACCGTCAGGTTCTTCGTCGGCTTACCGAAGTACGTCTGGGCCGCCGCCTCGATGCCGTACGCGCCCCGCCCGAAGTAGATGACGTTCAGGTAGTGCTGCATGATCGTCGGCTTGTCGTACTTGTCGTTCAGCTTGGAGGCGAGGATCGCCTCCTTCACCTTCCGCGCGTACGTGTCCTGCTTGAGGTTGTCGTAGGCGTTGCGGGCGTACTGCTGGGTGATCGTCGAGGCACCCTGCTTGTCGCCGCCGGTGAGGTTGTTCCAGGCGGCCCGGCCGATGCCCTTGTAGTCCACACCGGAGTGCCGGTAGAAGTTCCGGTCCTCCGCGGCAGCGACCGCGTCCTGCACCCACTGCGGGATGTCCTTGATGGCGACGAAGGTGCGGTTCTCCGCGCCGACCTTGGCGATGATCTGCTTGCCGTCACCGGCGTAGATGGTGCTGGCCAGCGGCGGGGTGGTGTCCTCGGGGAGGATGACGTTGGTGGAGTAGTAGGTGAAGCCCACCACGCCGATGCCGGCGAGCATGATGAAGACGGCGAAGCCGGCGATCAGGATGTTGATCCGGCGACGCTTCTTCGCCCGGGCCGCCGCGGCCGGATCCTTGCCGCGGCCACCGCGACCGGGGCCGTTGGGCCCACCCGGACCGCCCGGACCACCGCCCGCCATGCCCGGCACACCGGCTCGCGCCACCGCGGCCCGACCACCCACCGCGGCCGAGCCGACGCCCGCCCGGCCGGCCGAGCCCACCGCCGCCGACCCGACCGAGGCGCGACCCGCCGGAGCGCCCGGGGCCGGGGAGACCGGCACCGAGGCGCGGCCGGCACCGGCCCGACCCGAGGCGCCACCGGGCGCCGGGGAGACCGGCACGGAGGCCCGTCCCGCGCCGGCCCGGCCCACCGAGGCCGAGCCCGCCGCACCGCTACGCGAAACCGGAGCGGCGCCGCCGGCCGAGGCCCGTCCATCGGAGGCGGACCCCCGGGGCGGCACGGAGGCGCGGGCCGAGGCCCCGCCCTCCGGCGCGGATGACCAGCCGTTCCCGTGCGGGCTCCCGGGGTCGCCGTTGGGGCCCGGGCTCTGCGCCCGCCCACGCGAAGAACTGGGATCGCCGTAGTTCATTCCTCACACCCTGCCGGTCGCGGTGGGGCGCACATGCGCCACCACCGGGTTGCCGTGAGCTGGACCACGAGACGCTACACCGCGGGCGCGCCGGGGCGCAGGCGTCAAATCCGAAATAATCCGACTAATCAGACGTAGAAGCTGTCGGTCCGCCCAGCCGTCGTCAATCGGGCCGGGGTCGGCCGGTGCAGCTTGATTCACCGTTGCGCCTCTCGCCTTCGACGAGGGGTGGAACCGTTCGGGGCGGACGAGCCGCTCACCACGCCCTGCTCCGACCCGTCCTCGGCGCCGCCGGCCAGCCCGTCCCGGCCGAGCAGGAACTGCTCGACGAGATGGTTCCAGTCACAGCCGAGGCACACCTCCACCACGAAGACCTGGAACTCACGCAACGTCATCGCCAGGACGGGCAACTCGGCCCGGGTACGCGCCTGGCCGGCGGACTGCTTGAGTTCGTCCCCGAAAATGTAGTGGACGTGGATGAGGTTCTCGCTGCGGCAGATCGGGCACCGCTCGTCGGTGGGTTCACCGTGGAACCGGGCGGCGTTCTTCAGGTACGGCGAGGCGTCGCAGACGTCGTACGTGCCGACCCGGCCGGCCAGGAGCTCACGCAGCACCGCTCGCTTCTGGAGCGAGTAGTCGACGACCTGGCGAGACGTGCGCATGCGGCAAAGGGTACGCGGTCCGGCGGGACGAGGCGACCACCGTGACAATCCGTGACGGCAACACCTCGGAACGGGGGTTTGCCCTGATCATGGCTGTCCGCTAACGTGCGATGTATCGGTCCGATACATCGCGGCGGTTACCTGCTCCGCGCCGGGGGTAAGAAGGGGTGGCCCGTGCTCGAGCTCGCCATCCTCGGCCTCCTGCAGGAGGCTCCGATGCACGGCTACGAGCTGCGCAAGGAGTTGGCCGCCAAGCTCGGCGCGATCCGGGCGGCGATCAGCTACGGCTCGCTGTACCCGACCCTGCGCCGGTTGCAGGCGGCGGGATGGATCACCGAGGCCGCCGAGACACCGGCGACCGCCGAGGAGGTTCCCGCGCTCACCAGCCGACGCGGTCGGGTGGTCTACACCATTACCGCCGAGGGCAAGGAACGCTTCGCCCAACTGATAGCGCAGGCTGGTCCCGAGACGTACGACGACACGGGCTTCGGCGTGCACTTCGCGTTCTTCGCCCGGACCGACCAGGCCACCCGGCTCCGGATCCTGGAAGGTCGCCGTCGGAAGATCGAGGAGCGTCGCGAAGGCCTTCGCGACGTGCTCGGCCGGGCAGCCGAGCGCCTCGACGCGTACACCCTGGAACTGCAGCGCCACGGCCTCGACGCCTGTGAGCGTGAGGTCCGCTGGCTGGAGGAGCTCATCGCCAATGAGCGCTCCGGCCGTGCCCCGACCGTCCCGCAACCCGGGACAGCCGGCGGCCGACGAGAAGACAACAGCCCGCCTCCGCCTGGAGAGTCCAGGAAAGAGCGGCCGTGATGAAGAAGAAGGAGGCAGACGCTATGGGCTCCGTCCGCGTCGCCATCGTCGGTGTGGGTAACTGCGCCTCGTCCCTCGTACAGGGCGTGGAGTACTACCGGAACGCCGACCCGAACGACCGCGTCCCGGGTCTCATGCACGTCACCTTCGGCGACTACCACGTCTCGGACGTGGAGTTTGTCGCGGCGTTCGACGTGGACGCCAAGAAGGTGGGCATGGACCTCGCCGAGGCGATCGTGGCCAGCGAGAACAACACCATCAAGCTCTGCGACGTGCCGCCGACCGGCGTCACCGTGCAGCGCGGCCCGACCTTCGACGGTCTGGGCCAGTACTACCGCGAAATCATCGAGGAGTCGGACACCGAGCCGGTCGACGTGGCCAAGGCGCTGCGCGACGCGCAGGTCGACGTCGTCGTCTCCTACCTGCCGGTCGGCTCCGAGCAGGCCGACAAGTTCTACGCCCAGGCCGCGATCGACGCCGGCTGCGCGTTCGTGAACGCCCTGCCGGTCTTCATCGCCTCCGACCCCGAGTGGGCGAAGAAGTTCGAGGACGCGGGTCTGCCGATCGTCGGCGACGACATCAAGAGCCAGGTCGGCGCCACCATCGTGCACCGCGCCCTGGCGAAGCTCTTCGAGGACCGCGGTGTCGAGCTGCTGCGCACGTACCAGCTCAACTTCGGCGGCAACATGGACTTCATGAACATGCTGGAGCGCACCCGCCTGGTCTCGAAGAAGATCTCGAAGACCCAGTCGGTCACCTCCCAGATCCCGCACGAGATGACCAAGAGCGACGTGCACATCGGCCCGTCGGACCACGTGCCGTGGCTCGACGACCGCAAGTGGGCGTACATCCGCCTGGAGGGCCGCTCCTTCGGCGACACCCCGCTCAACGCCGAGCTCAAGCTCGAGGTGTGGGACTCGCCGAACTCGGCCGGCGTCATCATCGACGCCGTCCGGGCCGCGAAGATCGCGCTGGACCGGAAGATCGGTGGCCCGATCCTGTCGGCCTCGTCGTACTTCATGAAGTCCCCGCCCAAGCAGTACGCCGACCACGACGCGCACGCCGCCGTCGAGGCGTTCATCAAGGGCGAGGTCGAGCGCTGACACGCTGACCACAGCAGCATCGAGGGCCGGGTCCGCACGGACCCGGCCCTCGGGCGTTCAGTCGACCCGGAGTACCTCAGGACCAGGCGCGTTGCAGGGCGACCCGGGCCTCCAGTTCCAGCAGCGTCACCTTGCGCGGCAGGCCGCCGCCGAAGCCCACCAGCTTGCCGCCCGCCCCGACGATCCGATGGCACGGCACGATCACCGGGACCGGGTTCCGGTTGCAGGCGACCCCGACCGCCCGGGCCGCGCCCGGCTCGCCGACCGCCTTCGCCACCTCGCCGTAGGTGAGCGTCTCGCCGTACGGGATGCGGGTCATCTCCCGCCAGACCGCCCGCTCGAACTCGGATCCCCGACGTGCCGTCACCGGGACGGTGAAGTCGGTCAGCTCACCGGCGAAGTACGCCCGCAGCTCGGCCACCGCCCGGCCGGCCAGCCCGTCGACCGGCTCGTCGGTGGCCGACGCCACCCGCCCGAAGTGCGCCCCGCAGACCGCCTCGTCGTCGGTGGCCACGGAGAACTCCCCGATCGGCGAGTCGAGCACGGTCCAGCGCATGCCGCCCATTCTGCCGGTCGCCCCCGACACCGGAGCAAACCCGTGGCGGCGGCGAGGCAAGTTTTCCCCGACGCCGTGCGTCTGTAGTACGGAGGTGGACGGTGGCAGAGGTCATCGACGGGGAGTTCACCGCGTTCGTCAACGAGCGGGGTGACGCGCTGCTGCGCGTCGCGTACGCGCTCGCCGGCAACCAGCACGCCGCGGAGGACCTGCTCCAGAACGCGCTGGCCAAGGCGTACGCCCGGTGGCCGAGGATCCGGGGCGACGCGGAGCCGTACGTGAAACGGATCCTCTACCACGACCAGGTCTCCGGCTGGCGGCGTCGGGCGCGGCGCGCCGAGGTGCCGGTCGCGGAACTGCCGGAGCGGCCGGCGGCGGGCGACGGCGGTCACGACGCCGACCTGCGGCTCCTGCTGCGGGACGCGCTGCGGGCGCTGCCGCCCCGGCAGCGGGCCGTGCTGACCCTGCGCTACCTGGAGGACCTGAGCGTCGAGCGGACCGCGGCGATCCTCGGCTGCCGGGCCGGCACCGTGGCCAGCCAGGCGTCCCGGGCGCTGGCGAAGCTCCGGGAGCTGGTGCCCGCTCTCGACGAGCTGACCACGCGTTCGGAGGTGAAGTCATGACCAGGCCGGTGGAGGACGTACTGCGGGCAGCCGTACACGATCTCGCGGACGGGGTCCGGCCGGCGCCCGACCTGGCCGTCCGCGCGCTCGGCCGGGGCCGCCGGCTGCGGCGGCGCCGCCGGGCTACGGCGGGGGTCGCCGCCCTGGTGGCGGTGGTCGCGGTCGCCCTGCCGTTCGTGCTGCTCCGCCCGCAGCTGGCGGCGCACCCCGCCACCCCGGACCCCACGGCGACGGCCACCCCGGCACCGCCGGTCCGCCCCATGCCCGGCCCGGACTGGACGGCGAAGCCGCTGGCCCTGCCCGGTGACTGGGTGGTGGTCGCGGGCACCTTCACCGCCGCACCGGGCAGGGGCTTCGTGCTGGACCGGGCCCGGGGCCGCTACCTCACCGCCGAGGGGTACGACGGAGTCTTCCCGGCGCCCGTCGGCTCGCTGAGCGCGGTGACCGACGAGGACCGGCCCCGTGAGGTCGGCCTGGTCGACCTGGCCGACGGGACGACCCGCTGGTACGAGGTCGGTCGGGCGCTCTCGCCCCCGGAATGGTCGCCGGACGGCCGGCGGCTGCTCTTCACCACCCACCGGCTCGACCACTTCGGCTTCATCGTGCTGGAGACCGACGGCACGAAACGCGCGTTCCGGGTGGACGAAAAGCGGTACTTCTGCACCGACTACTGCGACTTCACCTGGAGCCGGGACGGCACGGAGGCGGTGCTCCCGCAGACCGGCCGGTCCAGCCACGACGAGTCGCTGCGGGACCTCCGGGCGGGCGTGCGGCTCTTCTCCGCCGACGACGGGCGGCCGACCCGGTTCGTGCCGGTGCCCGGCGACCCGGCCGGACCGTGGGCCTGGTCGCCGGACGGGAAGCTGGTGGTGGTCCAGGGGCAGCACGATCCGCTGCTGGTCGAGACGGGCACCGGCCGGGTGGTCCGCACCCTGCCCACCGCCGAGGTGGTCTGGATCTCCGACGACCGGCTGCTCTACCGCCGGCCGAACGGCGCCGGGGACGTCGTGCTCGCCGACCTGACCGGTCGGGAGCTGGTCCGCCAGCCGCTGCCGAAGGACCTGGTCGACCGGGAGATCACGGTGGCGCCCCGCTGAGACGGCGACGCCCGCCGGGCGATCGTCCCCCGTGTGGTGGAAAGCGACGAGCCCGCCCGGACGGCCCGAGGGCCGCCTGGACGGGCTCGTCTGTGCTCTGCCGGCTAGAGGGCCTCGACGAGGAACTGCTCGCCGACGCCGAGACCCAGGGTCTGGCTGTTCCAGTCGATGGTCCGGCTGGCGATGAGCTGGCTGGTGCCGGCGCTGCCGGCGGTCACCGCCTCACCGTCGATGTACGCCCGCAGGTAGATCGACCCGTCCGGGTTGTAGTCCAGGAAGTCGAACGTCTCCCAGGTGCCGATCGCCGTCGACCGGGCGATCAGCGGCTTGGTGCCGGCGCTCTCCGCGCAGACGAACTTGCCGTTGATGAGCGCCCGCAGGCCGAAGTAGCCGTCCCCGACGTTGACGATCTCGAACTTCTCCCAGGCGCCGATCGCCGTGGCCCGCGCGATCAGCGGCAGCGTGCCCTTGCTCTCCGCGGTGACGTACCGGCCGCTGGCCTGCGACTTGAGGGCGACCACCGGCGCGGGGGCCTCGAAGTCGAACTTCTCCCAGGCGCCGATCGCCGTGGCCCGCGCGATCAGCGGCAGGGTGCCCTTGCTCTCCGCCGAGACGTACCGGCCGTTGATGTTCGCCTTCAGGCTGACCGAGCCGTCGGTGTTGTTGACGATCTGGAACTTCTCCCAGCTGCCGATCGCCGTCGACCGGGCGATCAGCGGCTTGGCGCCCGCGCTCTCCGCGGTCACGAACTTGCCGTTGGCCTTCGCCCGCAGCCCGACGAGGCCGCCGCCGGCGTCGACCACGTCGTACTTCTCCCACGGCCCGAGGGCGGCGCCCCGGGCGATCAGCGGCTTGGTCCCGGCGCTCTCCGCGGTCACGAACTTGCCGTTGACCCGCGCCTTCAGGCCGTACGAGCTGCGGGCGGGCTGGACCGCGCCGACGTGCAGCAGCCGGTCCACCGACCCCATGGTGTCGTGTACGGCGCCGCTGATTCCCCTGGTGACGATGCTGTCGCGCACCTGCTGCGGGGTCCAGTTCGGGTTCGCCTCGAGCAGCAGCGCCGCGGCGCCCGCCACGTGCGGGGAGGCCATCGACGTGCCGTTCATCGCGGTGCTGCCGTCGGTGGTCCCCTTCGCCGCGGAGACGATGCTGACCCCGGGGGCGAAGGTGTCCAGGCAGTTGCCGTAGTTGGAGAACCAGGCCCGGAAGTCCACCCGGTCCGTGGCGCCGACGGTGATGGCCGTCGGCACGCTGGCCGGCGACACGCCGCAGGCGTCCTGCATGCTGTTGCCGGCCGCGACGGAGTACGTGATGCCGGCGGCGACCGAGCGGGTGACCGCGTCGTTGACGGCCTGGTCGGTGCCGTTGAAGCCCAGGCTCATGTTGGCCACGGCCGGCTTGGCGGCGTTCGTGGTGACCCACTCGATGCCGTTGATGATCTGCTCGCTGGTGCCGCTGCCCTCGCAGTCGAGGACCCGCACCGCGACGAGCTTGACACCCTTGGCCACGCCGTACTTCGCACCGCCGACGGTGCCGGCCACGTGCGTGCCGTGGCCCTCGCAGTCCTGCGCGTCCGGGTCGTTGTCGACGAAGTCGTAGCCGGAGCTGGCCCTGCCGCCGAACTCCTGGTGGTCGAGGTCGATGCCGGTGTCCAGGATGTACGCGGTGACGCCGGCCCCGGTGGTCGGGTAGGTGTAGGAGCGGTCGGCCTTCGCCGTCGTCTGGTCGATCCGGTCCAGGCCCCAGGAGGGCGGGTTGCTCTGGGTGTCCGTGGCGGAGTAGCGGCGGACCCGCTCGACGTAGGCCACGTCGGGGTCGGCCGCCAGCCGCTCCGCCTGCCGGCGGTTCATCGCGGCGGAGTAGCCCTTGAGTGCCTTGGTGAACACGTGACGGACCGTGCCGCCGTTGGCGGCGGCGAGCGCCGATGCGGTGGCCCGCACCTCGCTGGGGCTGGCCTTGTGGTCCTTGAGGACGACGATGTAGCGGTCGGGCACGACACCGGCGCTGTCGGCGCCGCGCACCGGTGCCCGTGGTGCGTCGGATGGGGCGGCCATCGCGGCGCCGCCGGTGCCGGCGAACACGATGGACGTCGCGGAGGCGAGGGCGAACCCGGCCACCGCCGAACGGCGAGTCACGCCACGGCGTTTCACTCAGAGATCTCCCCGGTTGCAGCAATCGTCCACCTCGGAACGGGCGGACGGAGCGATCGGAGCAGCCTCACTACACGGATGACCGGGAGGCTGACGGATGTCGCTCCATGATGCGGGAAGATCACCGGGAATCGCGTCAACCGTTCGGTCGATACGCCGGCGTGTCGTCGTACGCCCGCTCCGCCGGGGTCAGTCGCGAATGCCCTGCTCCCGGGCCCAGCGCAGCAGCTCCGCCTCGGCCTCGTCGCGGTCCAGCGGGCCGCGCTCCAGGCGCAGCTCCTTCAGGTACTGCCAGGCCTTCCCCACCACCGGCCCCGGCGGCACGCCGAGCAGCTCCATGATCGCGTTGCCGTCCAGATCCGGGCGGACCCGGGCCAGGTCCTCCTCGGCGGCGATCCGGGCGATCCGCTCCTCCAGCGCGTCGTAGTCGGCCGCCAGCGCGGCCGCCTTGCGGCGGTTGCGGGTGGTGCAGTCCGACCGGGTCAGCTTGTGCAGCCGGGGCAGCAGGTCACCGGCGTCCGCGACGTACCGGCGCACCGCCGAGTCGGTCCACTCGCCCCGGCCGTACCCGTAGAAACGCAGGTGCAGCGCGACCAGGGCGACCACCTGCGAGGTGACGTCCTTCGGGTACCGCATGGCCTTCATCCGGGCCTTCGTCAGCCGGGCGCCGACCACCTCGTGGTGGTGGAAGCTGACCCGCCCGTCCGGGCCGACCGCCTTGGTGGCCGGCTTGCCGACGTCGTGCATCAGAACGGCCATCCGCAGCACGAAGTCGCAGCCGTCCTCCTCCATCGACATCGCGTTCTCGACGACGGTGAGGGTGTGCTCGTAGACGTCCTTGTGCTGGGCGTGCTCGTCGATCGTCAGCTTGAGCCCGGTCAGCTCGGGCAGGAACCGCTCGGCCAGCCCGGCGTCGACCAGCAGTCGCAGTCCGGTGATCGGGTCCGCGCCGCAGAGCAGCTTGGTGAACTCGTCCCGGATCCGCTCGGCGGTGATCCGGTCCAGGTCGGCGGCCATCCGGGCCATCGCGTCGCGGACGTCCGGGTGGACGGCGAAGCGGAGCTGGGCGGTGAACCGGGCCGCCCGCAGCATCCGCAGCGGGTCGTCGCGGAACGACTGCTCCGGCGTGCCGGGGGTACGGATGATCTTGGCGGCGAGGTCGGCCAGGCCGCCGTGCGGGTCGGTGAACCGGTGGTCGGGGACGCTCACCGCCATCGCGTTGATGGTGAAGTCCCGCCGCTTGAGGTCTTCTTCGAGGCTGGTCCCGTACTCGACGATCGGGTTGCGGCTGACCTGGTCGTACGCCTCGGCGCGGAAGGTGGTGATCTCCAGTCGGAGCCCGTCGCGCTGGCAGCCGATGGTGCCGAACTCCCGACCGGTCTCCCAGACCGACTCGGCCCAGCCCCTGATGATCCGCAGCGTCTGGTCGGGGTGCGCGTCGGTGCAGAAGTCGAGGTCCTCGCCGAGCCGGCCGAGCAGCGCGTCCCGTACCGAACCACCCACCAGGTGCAGTTCGTGGCCCGCCGCGAGGAAGAGGCGGCCGAGCTCGTCGGCGACCGGCGAGACGCGGAGCAGCTCGGCGACGGCGTTGCGCTGCGCGGCGGTGAGCTCGCGGCGGTCGGCGGCGTGGGATGCGGAGGCTTCGGACATGGGATCGCCAGCCTATCGGTCCGGCCCGGGAAGTCCGCCGCCGGGCGCGGGTAAGAGGTACCGGTTGACTAAGGTTCTGACCGTCGGGGACGGTGCCCGGCCCCGACGTACCCCCTGGGAGGCTGGAGATGAGCGGCGGGCTCTACCGCAGCGCGAACGCCACGCCGGACGGCGCGGTGCCTCCCACGGACGAGGCGACCTTCATCTCGGCCGAGCCGCTCAACCAGCCGGCGGTGGAGGCCACCGCGCCGCCGCCGGAGCAGGTCGGCGAGGCCAGCGCCGCCGCGAACAGCGCGGTGATGGCCGTCGGCAGCCTGATCAGCCGGGGTACGGGCTTCATCCGCAACCTGATGATCGGCGCGGCGCTCGGCAACCTCGTCGGTAACGCGTACACGACCGCACAGTTCCTGCCGAACCAGGTGTACGAGTTCCTGCTCGGCGGGGTGCTCACCAGCGTGCTGATCCCGGTGCTGGTCCGCCGGCGCAGGACCGATCCGGACCGGGGTGAGGCGTACTCGCAGCGACTGCTCACCCTGGCGGTGATCGCGCTGGCCGCCGCCGCGCTGATCGCGATGGCCCTGGCGTCGGTGCTGACCGCCCTCTACGCCAGCGGCAAGGACGGTGACTACACCGACCTGGTCACCAATCTGTCCTACCTGATGCTGCCGATGCTGTTCTTCACCGGCGTCAGCGCGCTGATCGCCGCGGTGCTGAACACCCGGGGCCACTTCGCCGCGCCCATGTGGGCGCCGATCCTCAACAACCTGGTGGTCATCGGCGCGTTCGGGCTCTACATCCTGATCTTCGACGCCGAGGCGCTCAAGCCGGGTGAGCTGGGCGCGGGTCAGATCCTGCTGATCGGCGGCGGCACCCTGCTCGGCGTGGCGGTGCAGGCCGCCGGCCTGCTGCCGGCGCTGCGCAAGGTGGGCTTCCGCTGGAAGTGGCGGTTCGACTTCCGCGAGCTGGGGCTGCGCGAGCTGGCCAAGCTCGGCGGCTGGATGTTCTGCTACGTCGCGGTCAACCAGCTCGGCCTCTTCGTGGTGGTCAACCTGCTCACCCGGGCGGCCGGCGACGACATCGCCGGCATCATGATCTACAACAACGTCTTCCTGCTGCTGATGATGGCGCACGGCATCATCGCCGTCTCGATCATCACCGCGCTGATGCCCCGGATGAGCGCCGCCGCCGCCGACGGCCGGTTCCGCGACGTCACCGCCGACCTGTCCCGGGGCACGCGGATGGTCACCGCGGTGCTCGCCCCCATCGCGGTCTGCTACGCGGTGCTCGCCGGCCCGATCTCCGTGGTGGTGTTCCGCTACGGCGCCTTCACCGGCGCGAACGCGACCGCCACCTCGACGGTGCTGCTGGTCGCCGCGCTGGGGCTGGTGCCCTTCGCGATCAGCCAGCTCTTCACCTTCGCCTTCTACGCGCTGCCGGACACCCGCACCCCGGCCCTGATCAACATTCCGGTGGTGGCGCTGCGGGTGCTCCTCCAGATCGGGGTCTACCTCGCCTTCTCCGCCACCTTCGCGGCCGCCGGCATGATGCTCGGCAACGCCATCTCGTACCTGGCCGCCGCGGTGATCTCCGCGCTGCTGCTGCGGCCCCGGGTGGGCCGGATCGGGCTCGGCGGCATCATGCGAACCATGGGTCGGGTGGTCGTGGCCGCGCTGGGCGCCGCACTGGTTGGCCTGCTCGTGGTCAAGCTGCTCCCCGGCGACCCGGCCGACCTCAGCTGGTTCGCGGCGGCCGTCCAGCTGGTGGTGGGCGGCGCGGTGATCGGCGGGACGTACCTGGGGCTGGCCATGGTGCTCCGGATCGGCGAGATCACCGAGGTGGTCGGGATGGTCCGCCGCCGGCTCGGCCGCTGACCCACTGCGCCCGGGTCGGCGGCGGTCGACCACGGAGGGTGAACGAGGGTCACCAGCCCTGGGGATGCGGCTGTGGATAACTCAGCGTTTCCCCGCTCAACCAGCCTCTCGACCTGTGGACAACCAACCGTACGGACGAGGGTGCGGGACCGATCGGGGGGAATTCGGCCTGGTGGCGGAGCGGCCGCCACACCCGGTGCGCCCCTCCGTCGACTACTTGCGGTCAACCTCTAGATTGGCTGGTGCATGTACCAGCAACGTGGCTGACAACGGTCGCAACCGGACCGGGCGGCCCGTGGCTGGCGCCCCACCGGCCGCGGCGGGAAGATGACATGTCGGGGAACCGGGCATCCCGGGTAAGGTCGCACTCGACGGGTACGGCAGGTGCCGACGCGGGCGTCGGCGCCGGTCTGCCGGTTCCTTCGAAGGCAGAGCGGGAAGCCACATGCCCAGCAGCACGGGTCCATCGATCGACACGATCACCGAGGGAGGACGGGTGACCCAGGTCGGCGAGGGTCAAGAGGCGGAGGAGAGTGCTCCGCCGGTCATGACCTTCGGTGCTCCCACGGCCGGTGAGATCCTTGCCGAGCGGTACGAGCTGGTCGAGCACATCAACAACGACAGCGCGGGCCGGCTGGTCTGGCGCGGAGTCGACGTCGTGCTGCGCCGTCCCGTCGCGGTGGTCCTCCGCTATCCGGGTGGCGACTCCGCCACCGAGATGCTCCAGGCCGCCGTCGCGGCCAGTCGGGTCATCCACCCCAACCTGGTCGGCGTCTACGACGCGATCGACGAGGCGGACCGGGCCTACGTGGTCCGCGAGTGGGTGGACGGCCAGTCCGTGCGCGAGCTGGTCAACGCCGACGGGCCGCTGGACCCGGCGCGGGCGACCGCCATCGGCAACGCCGTCGCCAGCGCCCTCGCCGCGGTGCACGCGACCGGCATGGTGCACGGCAACGTCCACCCCGGCACCGTGATGATCAGCGACGACGGCCGGGTGGTGCTGGCCGACGCGCGGACCGACGGCGCGGACAGCCAGGAGAACGACCTCCGGGCGGTCGGCGGGGTGCTCTACTTCGCCCTCACCGGGCACTGGCCGCACGGGGAGGCGCCGCTGCACGGCGCCACCGCCGGGCACGGCCGGGCCGCCATTCCGGACGCCGTACGCGACGCCGGCGGCGCGATCGCCGCGCCCCGTCAGGTCCGGGCCGGGGTGCCGGCCTACCTCGACGACCTGACCATGGACCTGCTCGACCCGGAGATCGCCCCGCCCTCCTCGGACGTGCTCGCGGCCGAGCTGGGTCGGCTGGACATCCCCGCCGACGAGCACTTCCTCGACCAGGCGGGCACGCTGCGCTTCACGGCGGATCCCGAGGAGGAGCCGTCGCCGCTGGCCGCCGCCGGCGGCCGGAAGGTGGCCCTGGGCATCGCCGGGCTGCTCGCCGTGGCCCTGGTCGGCCTGCTCATCGGGATCAGCGCGCTGGGCGGCGACGACAAGGACGCGAAGACCGAGCCGGTGGCCCGCCCGACCAGCAGCGCGCCGGCCGACCAGCCCACCCAGGCCGCCCCGGTGCGCAAGCTGGCCGTGGAGGACGTCCGGATCATCGACCCGGACAGCCGGACCCGCAACGAGCTGGGCGATGCCGAAAAGGTGATCGACGGCAGCGAGGACGAGGGCTGGGAGACCGACACCTACAAGTCGGCGAAGTTCGGCGGCCTGAAGGACGGCATGGGGGTCTGGATCGACCTCGGCGCCGAGCACACGGTCATGTCGGTGAAGGCGGTCCTCTCCGCCAGCGGCGCCACCGCCCAGCTCTACACGGGCACCACCGACCCGGGCTCCGGCTCCTCCGGCGACAAGAAGCTGTACACCGAATACGTGACGGCGAAAACCCGGATCGGGGACGGCTTCGCGCCGGCCGAGGGCAGCACGCTGATCTTCAGCAACGGCTTCGACCCGGACAAGAAGTACCGCTACCTGCTCTTCTGGCTCACCGAGCTGCCCTCGAACGACCGGGGCTACAAGATCGGTGTCCAGGAGATCACCGTCCAGGGGTCGTGAACCGGCCGCCGCTGTCCGGGCACCACTCCCGCCGGACGTGGTGATGGACGACCGCGGCGAAGAACGGGCCGGCGTACCGACGGGCGGCGTACGCGGCACCCCGGTGGCCGTGCCGACCCGCGCCGGGCCGGGCGCCGGGACCACCGACATCGAGCTGCTCCGCGCCCACGTGGCCGGCGACCGGGACGCCTTCACCGAGCTGTTCCACCGGCACCGGGACCGGCTCTGGGCGGTGGCGCTGCGTACGCTCGGCGACCGGGAGGAGGCCGCCGACGCCCTCCAGGACGCCCTGCTCTCCGCGCACCGCGCGGCGGCCCGCTTCCGGGGCGACTCCGCGGTGACCACCTGGCTGCACCGGATCGTGGTGAACGCCTGCCTGGACCGGATCCGCCGGCGCCAGGCGCACGCCACGGTCCCGCTGCCCGACGGCGTGCACACCGACGGCGAGCCGGGCCGGCACACCGGCGGGGTGGAGCCCGCCGCCCCGGTCCGGGACCACGACACCGCGCTGGTGGTGCGGCAGGCCCTGGCCGAGCTGCCGGTCGAGCAGCGCGCCGCGCTGATCCTGGTGGACGTGCAGGGTTATCCGGTGGCCGAGGTGGCCCGCATCCTCGGCGTCGCCGAGGGAACCGTGAAGAGCCGCTGCGCCCGGGGTCGGGCCCGGCTGGCCACCCTCCTCGGTCACCTGCGGACCGGTGCCGACGACCCGCCGTCGGTGCCGCGCCCGACCGGCCGTGCCGCCGCCGACATGCCGCGCGTCACGGCGGGGAACCCGCGACCGCCGGAGGGCGTCGAATCGGCGCCGGGATGGTCCCGGGCCGCGACCGAGGAGGAGACGTGAGCACCGGGAAGTTCAGCGAGGTCGACCACGACCTGCTCGCCGACTACGTCGGCGGCGCGCTGGACGGCACCCCGGAGCAGGTCAGGGTCGCCCGCCTGGTCGAGGAGGACCCCGCGTGGGGCGGGGCGTACGCCGCGCTGGCGCCGGCGGTGGAGCTGGTCCGGGCCGATCTGGCCGACTGGGCCGCCGCTGCCGTACCCGACATGCCGCTGGCCCTCGCGGACCGGATCGCCGCGGCGCTGGCCGGTGCCGGACCGGCCCCGACGCCGGCCTCCGCCGAACCGCTCGACGCCGCCGGGCCGCTCGACACCGCCGGGCCGGCGCAACTGCCGATGCCGAGCGGACCGGACGGCGACGGCGCGGAGCCGGTCGTCGGCGGACGGCTTCGAGCGGCCGGGCACCCCGTCGCCGCGTCGGGCACCGTGCCGGCGCAGGCGACCGGCCAGCGGCGCACCGGCCGGCGCGTCCGACCGGCCGAGGGTCCGGTCCGGGGCAGCGGGCCGGGGCGCGGGCGACGACGCTGGGCCCGGATGGCCGGTCCGGTCGCCCTCGCGGCGGCCTCCCTCGCTGCCGCCGGACTGGGCCTGAACCATCTGGTCGCCAGCCGGAACGACACGGCGGTGACGGCCGACAGCGCCGGTGCCGCCGGCCCGCTGGCGGCCGAGCCGTTCCGGACGACCGGCCCGCCGCGCCGCAGCGGCACGGACTACACCCCGGAGCAGTTGTCCGGCGCCAGCTCGCTGAAGGCACCCCCGGCGGCGGCGGGCGGCGGCCGGGAGACCGGGCAGGCGGCGCCGGAGAACGAGCGGTTCTCCGCCGCCGGCGGGCTCGACCGGCTCACCGGCCGGGACGCGCTGGACGCCTGCCTGAGGGAGATCACCGCGGAGCACGGGAGCGGGGCGGTGGCCGTGGACCTGATCGACTACGCGTCGTTCCAGGGGCGGCCGGCGCTGGTCGTCACCTTCGTCGACACGGCCGGCGCCCGGTGGGCGTGGGTGAGCGGACCGGAGTGCGGCGTCCCCGGGTCCGGCGCGGACACCCGCTTTCGGACGCGGGTAGGGTGAGATCGCGGTCATCGGCGGCTGCCGTTCCACGTGACGTGACCCACCGGATGACCGGTTCGGGAATCGCCGCTTCGTACGATGACGTTCTGCAAGTCAGGCGCCGACGCCGCTGAGCCGTCGGCACTCGGATCGACATCGTCCCGGCGGCAGAGCAGCCGGAACGGATGACGAACACACACATCGGGAGACGGCAGTGGACGAGGTCCGCAACCTGATCATCATCGGCTCCGGGCCGGCCGGTTACACGGCGGCCGTCTATGCCGCGCGCGCCAACCTCAAGCCGCTCGTCATCGAGGGCGTGCAGTCCGGTGGCGCGCTGATGACCACCACCGAGGTGGAGAACTTCCCCGGTTTCGCGGACGGCATCCTCGGTCCCGAGCTGATGGACAACATGCGCAAGCAGGCCGAGCGGTTCGGCGCCGAGTTCCTGACCGACGACGTCACCCGGGTCGAGCTGACCGACACCGGCGACACCGGGTCCGGCGCCACCAGCACCGTGTGGGTGGGCGAGACCGCGTACCGGGCGAAGGCCGTGATCCTCTCCACCGGCTCCGCCTGGCGTCCGCTGGGCGTACCCGGCGAGCAGGAGTACCTCGGCCACGGCGTGTCGTCCTGCGCGACCTGTGACGGCTTCTTCTTCCGGAACCAGCACATCGTCGTGGTCGGCGGTGGCGACTCGGCGATGGAGGAGGCGAGCTTCCTGACCCGGTTCGCGGACTCCGTCACCATCATCCACCGCCGCGACGCGTTCCGGGCCAGCAAGATCATGGCGCAGCGGGCGCTCGGCAACGACAAGATCAAGGTCGAGTGGAACAGCACCGTCGAGGAGATCTTCGGCGCCGACGGCAAGGTCAGCGGGGTCCGGGTCCGCAACGTGCACACCGGCCAGACCAAGGTGCTGGACGTGACCGGCGTCTTCGTGGCGATCGGTCACGACCCGCGCAGCGAGCTCTTCCGCGGCCAGGTGGAACTCGACGACGAGGGGTACGTGAAGGTGCAGGCGCCGAGCACCCGGACCAGCATCCCGGGTGTCTTCGCGGCCGGCGACGTGGTCGACCACACCTACCGGCAGGCCATCACGGCGGCCGGTACGGGCTGCGCCGCCGCCCTGGACGCCGAGCGCTTCATCGCCACGCTGCAAGGCTGAAACATCTTCAGAAATAGTTCCCGGAGGAGGGTTCATAGTGGGAGCAACCAAGGCGGTCACCGACGCGAGCTTCGCGAGCGACGTGCTGAAGTCCGACAAGCCGGTTCTGGTGGACTTCTGGGCGGAGTGGTGCGGGCCGTGCCGCAAGGTGTCGCCGCTGCTGGAAGAGATCGCGGGCGAGATGGGTGACCAGGTCACCATCGTCAAGCTCAACATCGACGAGAACCCCGAGACCGCCCGGGCCTACCGGGTGATGTCCGTGCCGACCCTCACCGTCTTCAAGAACGGCGAGCCGGTGCAGTCCATCGCCGGCGCCAAGCCGAAGGGCGAGCTGGTCAAGCTCATCGAGTCGGCGCTCTGACCCGAATCCCGACCCCCGAACCCCCGCACCCGATCCGGGTGCGGGGGTTCGCGCTTTCCGTCGACCCCCACCCGCGGCGACGCTGACCTGCGCGAACCCCGGGTCGGCCGGTGACCGGTCACGGTACGCTCCGTAGGCATCCGCAGAGTCTCACCTCGTGCGACCGCGGGGCCCGGCCAGCCAGCATCCGCGCAGAGGGGGTCGTGCGTGCGTCCGATCCGACCCGGTGACCGGGGACCCGCGGTGACGGAGATCCGTACCGTCCTCACCGGCCTGGAGCTGCTCCCCTCCGGCGGTCACGGCGACGAGTTCGACGTGGCGACCGAACGCGCCGTCCGGGCGTTCCAGCAGTCCCGCGGCCTGAGCGTGGACGGCCGGGTGGGCACCGAGACCTGGCAGGCGCTGGACGCGGCCCGCTGGCGGCTCGGCGCCCGCACGCTCTACCACGCCGTACCGAAGCCGCTGATCGGCGAGGACGTCCGCTCGCTCCAGGAACGCCTGCTGGAGATGGGGTACGACGTGGGCCGCGCCGACGCCATCTACGGCATCCGTACCTCCCGCGCGGTCGCCCAGTTCCAGCGCGAGATGGGGCTCAAGCCGGACGGCGCCTGCGGCCCGCACACCATGAGCGCGCTGCGCCGCCTCGGCCGGAAGGTGGTCGGCGGGCGCCCGCAGTGGCTGCGCGAGTCGGACGCGATCCGGCAGGCCGGACCGACGCTGGTCGGCCGGACCGTGGTGATCGACCCCGGGCACGGCGGCACCGACCCGGGCGAGGTGGTCCCGGACGGCCCGCTGCGCTGGACCGAGGCGGACCTCGTCCACGACCTGGCCAGCCGGCTGGAGGGGCGGCTCGCCGCGGCCGGGGTACGGGTGCAGCTCACCCGCGGCCCGGCCCCGCTCACCTGCCTGCCCGACTCCGACCGGGCGCAGCTGGCCAACTCGCTTGGCGCCGACGTCTTCATCTCGCTGCACACCGACGGCCACGCGAACCCGGCGGCGAACGGGGTGGCGACGTACCACTACGGCACCGACAACGGCGTCACCTCGGCCACCGGGGAACGCCTCGCCGGCCTGGTGCAGCGGGAGATCGTGGCCCGGACCGGGCTGCGGGACTGCCGTACCCACGCCAAGACGTGGGACCTGCTTCGGCTGACCAGGATGCCGGCGGTACGGGTCGAGGTCGGCTACCTGACCTCCCCGGAGGACCGCGCCCTGCTGGTCGACCCGCGGTTCCGGGACCGGGTGGTCGAGGCGATCGTCGCCGCGGTGCAGCGGATGTACTTCCCGATCGAGCGGGACGTGCCGACCGGCTCGATCGACGTGAGCGAGCTGCGGGCGGTGGTGGCCGCCGGCACGGTCGTCGACTGAGGCGACCTCAGAGCCCGCTGGACCGGGTGGCCGGGGCCGGGCGCACCGGGCGCAGCAGGGTCTCCGGGCTCATCGAGCCGAGCAGCTTCTCCAGCGCGTACTCGACGTCGGACTTCCAGCTCAGCGCGGTGCGCAGCTCGAGCCGCAGGCGGGGGTAGCGCGGGTGCGGGCGGACCGTCTTGAAGCCCACCGACAGGAAGAAGTCGGCCGGCGCGACGCAGGCCCGGGTCGGGTCGTCACCGTCGCCGAACTTGGCGTCCCCGAACGCCTCGATCGCCTTGATGCCGCGCTTGGTGAGGTCCCGGGCGACGCCCTGGACGAGCATCCGGCCCAGCCCGCCGCCGGCGAAGGCGGAGACCACGTTCGCGGTCATCAGCAGCGCGGCGTCCGCGGAGACCGGCGAGGTGGGGAAGGCCATCGAGCGCGGGACGTACGCCGGCGGGGCGTACATGACGAAGCCGGCGGGCATCCCGTCGACGTACGCGAGCTTGCCGCAGGAACCCCACTCCAACAGCGTCTGGGAGACCCAGGCCTCCTTCTCCAGGCCCGGGTCACCGGCGGCGCACGCCCGGTCGGCGGAGACCGGGTCCAGCTCCCAGTAGACGCACTGCCGGCACGGGCGGGGCAGGTCTTCCAGGGTGTCGAGGGTCAGACTGACCAGACGTCGCGACATCAGCGCACCCCACAACTAGGCTCGGGGGTGAAACAGCGCGGTCCGGCACCGCTTCCTGCCCCCGACGAGCGATCGTACGCCGCTACCCGACCGTACGGGAGAGGACGCGCGAACGCCCCACCCGGGCCGGTGCGGGCGGGTCCGGGATGTGGACGCACCCTCATGTCCCGCGCCGGTACCGGCCGGTGGGGACTACCATCGACCAACCGGCCCCGTGCCGCCATGGTCGCCGACATCGCGGGTACCACACCGCGCGGCAGCCCCGCCGACACCCGATCGAGGTGATGTCATGACCGGCACGACGCTCGACGACTACACCGACCGGTACGCCCGCCGGGTCCGGGGGATGACGGCCTCCGAGATCCGGGCGCTCTTCGCGGTGGCCAGCCGGCCGGAGGTCGTGTCGCTCGCCGGTGGGGCACCGTACATCGCGGCGCTGCCGCTGGACGCGGTCGGTGAGATGCTCGGGCGGCTCGGCTCGGAGCACGGCGCCACCACGCTGCAGTACGGGATCGGCCAGGGCACGCTGGAGCTGCGCGAGCGGATCTGCGAGGTGATGACCCTCTCGGGCATCGACGCGGGCTGCGGCGCCTCACCGGAGGACGTGGTGGTGACCGTCGGCGGCCAGCAGGCGCTGGACCTGGTGGCCCGGCTCTTCCTCGACCCGGGTGACGTGGTGCTCGCCGAGGGCCCGACCTACGTCGGCGCACTCGGGGTGTTCCAGGCCGCCCAGGCCCAGGTCGTGCACGTGCCGATGGATGACGAGGGGCTGATCCCGGAGGCGCTGGAGACCGCCATCGCCGACCTGGCCCGGGCCGGGCGGCGGGTGAAGTTCCTCTACACCATCCCGACGTACCAGAACCCGACGGGCGTGACCCTGAGCGAGGAACGCCGCGAACGGGTGCTCGACATCTGCGAGCGCGCCGGCCTGCTGGTGGTGGAGGACGACCCGTACGGCCAGCTCGGTTTCGAGGGTGAGGCCCCCGCGCCGCTGCGGGCCCGGCGCCGTGACGGGGTCTTCTACCTGAGCACCTTCTCCAAGACCTTCGCCCCCGGCCTTCGGGTGGGGTGGATCCTGGCCCCGCACGCCGTCCGCGACAAGCTGGTCATCGCCAGCGAGGCGCAGATCCTCTGCCCCAGCGGGTACGCCCAGGCGGCCGTCTCGACGTACCTCGGCACCATGCCCTGGCGGGAGCAGCTGAAGGTGTACCGGGAGGTCTACCGGGAGCGCCGCGACGCGATGCTCGCCGCGCTGGCGGACCTGATGCCGGCGGACACCACCTGGACCACTCCCGGGGGTGGCCTGTTCGTCTGGGCGACCCTGCCCGACGGCCTCGACTCGAAGGCGATGATGCCGCGGGCCATCGCCGCCCGGGTGGCGTACGTGCCCGGCACCGGCTTCTACGCCGACGGCGCGGGCGGCGGCAACATGCGGCTCAACTTCTCCTTCCCGCCGCCGGAGCGGATCCGGGAGGGCGTGCGCCGGCTGGCGGGCGTGATGGAGCAGGATATCGCGATGCGCCGGGTCTTCGGCACCGTCGGTGGGTCCGGGACGCGTCGCCGCCAGGGCGGCGCGGACGCGCCGGGTCCCGACTTGGCATGATTCCCGCATGGCTGTCACCTCCACTGCCCGGAATCCCGTGACCGATCCCGCCGTCACCGCAGAGCTGCACGTCCTGGTGCTCGCCGGCGGGCTCTCCTACGAGCGGGACGTCTCGCTCCGGTCCGGCCGGCGGGTGCTCGACGCGCTGCGGGCCGTCGGCGTGGAGGCCGAGCTGCGGGACGCCGACGTGGCCCTGCTGCCGGCCCTGGCGGCCGACCCGCCGGACGCTGTGGTGATCGCCCTGCACGGCGCCACCGGCGAGGACGGCTCGCTGCGGGGCGTGCTCGACCTCTGCGACGTCCCGTACGTGGGCTGCGACGCCCGTGCCTCGCGGCTCGCCTGGGACAAGCCGTCGGCGAAGGCGGTGCTCCGCGAGGCGGGTATCCCCACTCCGGACTGGGTCGCCCTGCCGCACGACCGCTTCTCCGAGCTGGGCGCGGTCGCGGTGCTGGACCGGATCGTCGACCGGCTCGGCCTGCCGCTGATGGTCAAGCCCGCGCAGGGCGGCTCCGGACTGGGCGCCGCCGTGGTCCGGGACGCCGCGTCGCTCCCGGCCGCGATGGTGGGCTGCTTCGCGTACGACCAGACGGCGCTGGTGGAACGCTACGTACCCGGCATGGACGTGGCGGTGTCGGTGCTCGACCTCGGCGAGGGCCCGCAGGCACTCCCCCCGGTGGAGATCGTTCCCCGCAACGGCGTCTACGACTACGCCGCCCGCTACACCGCCGGCCGGACCACCTGGCACGCCCCGGCCCGGCTCGACCCCGAGGTGGCCGAGCGGGTGGCCGAGGTGGCGCTCGCCGCGCACGCCGCGCTCGGCCTGCGGGACCTCTCCCGGGTCGACCTGATCGTCGACGCCTCGGGCCAGCCGCACGTGCTGGAGGTCAACGTCTCCCCGGGCATGACGGAGACCTCGCTGCTGCCGCTGGCGATCCAGGCGGCCGGACTGGACTTCGGCCGGGTGCTCGGATCGCTGGTGACCCGGACCGCCGCCCGCCGCCGCTGACCTTCCGCCAAGGGAAGCCGGACTCCGCACGGAGACGAGGCGTCCCGGAACGCCGCCGGTGCCGCGCGCGCTGACACCGGCCCACTCCGCTCTCAGCCCGCGCGGCTCTCCGACACCTCGTTGCGCCCGCTCTCCGGCTTGTCCCCGGCTCCGCTCTCCGGCTGTCCGTCGGCTCCGCTCGCCAGCTCCTCGTCGGCTCCGCTCTCCGACTTCTCGTCGGTCCCGCCGTCGGGCTCCTCCTCCGTTCGGCCCTCCGGCTCCGGGATCTCCTCGGCCGCCTCGATCACGGAGACGGCCTCCTCCTCACCGGCGTCGGCATCCGTCGCCGTCACCGCGGAGAAACTCGACGGCGCCTGCCAGTGGATGCGCGGCGGCTCGGCCAGCGGGCGACCGCCGAACTCGGCCAGCCACGCGGCGACCATGGCGAGGTTCTCCCGCCACTGCGCCTCGGGGATCGGCGGCAGGATCGAGTCCCAGAGCGAGAGGAACGTGCCGCGCAGCTGAAGCCGCCCGTGCGGCCGGGCGAGGAACCACATGTGCAGATGCGCCGAGCCGTCGCCCCACCGGTTGACGTGGACCCGGGCGACACCGTCGAGGGATCGGATGGCGCGCTCGAGGCGCACGGTCATCACGCCCAGCTCGGCGGCGAGCAGGTTCGGCAGGTCGCCGAGGTCGAGGTGCGACCGCGACTCCAGGATCAGCACCATCGGCAGGCCGGTCGGGCGGTCCATCGCCCGCACGCGCCACCGCTCACCCACCCAGATGTAGGCCTCGTCGGGGGCGTTGCAGGCGGTGCATTCCCGGTCTTCCTCACCGCGGCGGGGAGGTTCGACCGAAACCGGGTCATCGAGCTGCTTGACGCGAAGGTCGCCCTCGAAGGGGAAGGAGGGCCACTGGGTGAAGTCCGGAACTGAGGGAGGGGTGTCCTGCACGACGCTGACCCTAACCGAGACGGGGGACCCCTGTCCCTACCCGTTTCGCCGGTCGTCGCCCGGACACGCAGCGCTCTTCGTCGATCAGGCAGGGGCGGGCCGGAAAGGCTCGCTCGGCTCCGTACGCCCTTGTCCACCACGTTGTCCACAGGCCGCTGAGATCACGACCACGCCGCGTCATCCACAGGTCAGCACACGTTTCTCAGCGCTGTTTCACGTGAAACGGGGGGTGCCTGTGGAAAACCGCTGTGGATAACCGAGGCGACGCCGACTGGGCGACGCCGTCCCTGCCGCGCCTCCCGCTGAACCCTCTCTTCCTAACGAGCCAGCCCGGGATCGGCACCGCCTCGGCGTGGCATCTTTCCGGTCCGCCGAGCGTCTGAACGGTGGGCGCCTTCGGCCCCCGACGCGGTTGCTCGTAGGGGCAACTGACCGGGTCGGCGGGGGTGCGTTGACTGACTGTCGAGCGGTGAGCCCGGGAGCGCACCGGACCGCGAACGCTGAACGAGGAGTGGGCAAGGATGGCGGTAGATCAAGGCGCCGCCGTACCGCCGCCGGCCTGACGGCCGCGCCGGAGCCTGAGCATCGGAGGTACGCCGGGAGGTGAGCGGCGAACGAACCCCGGTCGGGCCGGGGCGGGAGAAAGGCCGTGCCGGACCCGGGCGGGCGCGGGGACGGCATCTTCGGGCGGGCCGGATCGAGCCCGGCCGGCAGGACAGCCGCAGGTGCGCGGAGTCGGCGCCGCCTGGCTGCGCGCGATGGACGTGGTGGGCGGGAGCCGGCCCACCGGCCGCCGGGATGTCCGGGGCCAGGGCGACATCGACCTCGCCGGGGGCACTGGGGAACGTGGACGCGCCGGGGCGCAAGCCGACTTCGGGACGCCGAGCCGGAGGGGCATGGGCGGACGTCCGTGCCGCGGGCGTAAGCGGGACTCGTGAACGCCCGGGTCTCGTGCGAGTAGCGAACATCCCCGTGTCCCTGGCCCACAACGGCACGTCGTCCGGAAGCTGGGGGGGCGCGGACACGTGGGTCCGCCAGGGCGCGGACCATCGCCGCCAACTGAGGACGCCAGCCGGGGACCGAGCGGATGCAGTGGCACGCCGCAAGCTGAGGTGGCAGCGCGTTTCACGTGAAACCGCGAGCGGGCTCCCGGGCGATTCCGCTTCGGTCGGTCCTCGCGAACGACGCGCCCGGCGGCCCGGCTCGACCTCGATCTGTTGGTGGAACGTGCCGGCGGGTGGCGACCTTGGCGGCACGGACGCCGTGGACTCTGGCCCAGTCGGATCGGCGGCCCCGAGAGTTCAATGTCGGGGGCACACGGGCACGAACGGACGTCGCGGCCCCGTTGAGGAACGGCCGGCTTGCGTTCGGGAGCACGCCTTGAGCGCCTCGCGGCCAGTCAGCAAACCGACCGGAGAGTCGACGGCACTGCTGATCAATCGCACTGGACTAGACCCGCACCCCGCACCCGCAGCCGCCACGACTAGCTGGCACCCGGCGAGAGGCGTTCCCGGAGCCCGGCAGGCCTACAAACCTGAAGCCAACGACTAGCAACTAGATGATCGATTCCAAGGGGTCAGTGGTCGTAGGCGGTCAGGGATCGCATGGTCGGTTGGCCGGTGTGCCAGTTGTGCCAGATCGCGGCGGTCAGGGCCAGGACGCGTTGCAGGATCCGCACGGTGACGCCTGTGATGGTGCGGCCGCCGTGTTGTTCGAGGTCGAGTTGGCTCTTGAGGGTCTGGTTGACCGATTCAATGCTCTGCCGCACCGCCCGCAGCAGGCCACGACCGGGGCGCGCCGGTT
>NZ_QGKS01000212.1 GCF_003172935.1 Micromonospora sicca
ACCGCGCCCTCCCCGGCCCGGTCCGCGGGCGCTGGTGGCTGCGCGCCCGGGGATTCACCACCGAATCCGCCGGCCCAGCCGGGCTCGACCGGATCGTCGGGCGGTGCGGTGCCTTCCCCGACCACGGTGATCTCCGGAGCCGGTACGGGCTCGCTGAGCTGCTGGGTGGCGGAGAGGGCGGGGAGGTTGACCGCGACCGCGAGTGCGGTGGCGGTGCCGAGGAGTGCGAAGAGCCCGAAGGCGTAACCGACACGGGACCGGTGGTGCCGCCGCGCGGCGGGCAGATTGACCATGGCCATCCCAGGTTCAGGGTCCGGGACGCGCGGGGTGGAGACTTCGCCGGGGTGGGCATACCGATTCTATGGCGGCGGCACGCCCCCCGACCTGGCAATCGCGGTGTCAGCCCACTCCGACCGGGGTCCGGGCGACCGGTCGCCGGGTGCGTACGGTGTGCGGGCGGGGCGCCGGCGCGGCCTGGAGCTGGCGCAGCCCGGCCGACTGCACGAAGATCGACCGCCGGTTGACCGCGTCCCCCGCCGCGTTCAACTCGTAGCCGTCGAGCCACAGCCAGCCGTCGTACGTCGGCCAGTCGAGCACCCGGATCACCCGGAACAGGATCGGTCGAAGGAACTGGACACTCGCCGCGCGAGTCACGTGCAGTACGTCACCGGAGCGGGGAAGCACATGGGCTCCTGGGAAGGGTCGGCCGGCGGGCGAGCCGGCGGGCGCTGATCGGGGGACAGTTCGGGCCCGGTGACGCAGGTCGTGCCTCGTGGACCGGCTGATCGCTTTTCGGTGCTGGTCGGGCCGTACCCGCGGTGGCGCGCCGCCACCCGACCATCACCCGGCTGCTCCCGGTTACCGCTCCCGCCGCCGCAGCCGTCGGGCGTGCAGCGGCGGGGTCTTCACCCCGGGGCAGGTCTCGTTACGGCAGCTCGGGCCGGCTCACCCCCCACCGACCAGCGACCGGCGGGATCACCACGTCGGGAGATCGAGTGGGGACGGTGAGTAACCCGTGCCATACGGACAGAGTGCATCAGTGACGTGCTTCATGCAAGTTGCACGTCGACTTTTGCCGATACGCGAGCAGGACACGTGAACGACATGCTTGATGACCTCGCTATCGGGACGGCACACTGGACGCCGGTTTCGCCCGTCGCGGCCGGTCGACGACCGGCACCACCCCTGCCGCGAACGATCGCCCGCCGTACCACGGGTCGCGCCCCCGGCGGGGGTCGAGCCGGGCGCGAGCGACCGGAGGTGGCCGGGTGAGCGCGAGGGACCGGGGTTCCCGCACCACGACCCGGGGAGCGACGTCGTGAGCGAGCGGCGCAGCCCCACCATCCGGCGTCGTCGCCTGGGGGCGGAACTGCGCCGCCAGCGAGAGTCCGCCGGCATCACGATCGAGACCGTCGCCGAGCAGCTCGAGTGCTCCGCCTCCAAGATCTCCCGGATCGAGACCGGCCACACCACCGCCACCCCCCGCGACGTCCGGGACATGCTCCGGATCTACGGGGTGGTGGGCGCCGAGAGCGACGAGCTGGTGCAGATCGCCCGGGAGGCCCGCCAGAAGGGCTGGTGGCATCCGTACAGCACGGTGCTGGTCGGGGCGTACGTGGGGCTGGAGGCGGCGGCCAGCTCGATCCGGGCGTACGAGCAGCAGGTGGTGCCGGGCCTGCTGGAGACCGAGGAGTATGCGGGGGCGATGATCCGGGCCGCCCGGCCCGACTTCACCGCCGACCAGGTTCACCAGCGGGTGCGTGTCCGTCTGGGCCGTCAGTCGTTGTTGACCCAGGACGATTCGGTCGATCTGTGGGTGGTGCTCGATGAGGCGGTGCTGAGCCGGCCGGTTGGCGGCGACGCGGTGATGCGTGGCCAGCTCAAACGGCTGGTGGAGGTGGCCGAACTGCCGAACGTGACGTTGCAGGTCCTGCCCTTCGAGGTGGGCGCGCACGCCGGCATGGACGGGACCTTCACGATCCTCAGCTTCCCCGAGCCGAGTGATCCCGATGTCGTGTACGCGGAGAACGCCACGGGTGGGCTCTTCCTGGAGAAGAGCGACGAACTGCAGAAGTACAGCTTCATCTTCGATCACATTCGAGCAGCGGCCATACGCCCGGAGGAATCCATCGCACACATCGCAAAACTGGCAGAGGAGCCACTGTGGAAATGGCGACCAAGGAGTTCCCCGTGGACCTGACGCAGGCGACCTGGTTCAAGAGCTCGAAGAGCGGGCCGAACTGTGACAACTGCGTGGAGGTCGCGTACGTGACCTGGGCGGTCGGCGTCCGGGATTCGAAGGACAAGACCGGTCCCGCCCTGGTCTTCGCCCCGGGTGACTGGCACGCCTTCGTCGCGGGTGCCAGGGACGGTGTGTTCGCCCGGGCCTGACCCGGCGACCCGGACTTGGGAAGCGTGGCCCCGCCCGGCAGCGTCGCCGGGCGGGCCATTCCCGTGTCCACGGATCCGTCCACCGGACGGGGCGGCGCGGGTCACCCGTCGCCACATTCGGTCCGCCTCGTTGAACCGCACGGATCGGCAACACCGCACGGATCGGCAACCGAGCGAGGCAGGCGAGACGGATGACGACGATCGGTTCAGACAACCTCACCAACGGCCCGGGCAAGCCGGAGCGGTTCGGCGGCAAGTACCGCGGCGCCCGCCGGGACACCGTGCTCACCGAGGTGGTCTCCGCCGACAGCGAGGTCGGTGGTCGGGACGGTGCCCCGCCGGAGCAGGCCGGTCCGCCACTGTCCCTGCCGTCGCTGGACCCGAACCCGCTCACCGAGCCGTCGTTCCCGCCGGCCGGTTGGCCGCTGGAGCCCACCGAGTCCCTGGTGGACCACCCGCTGCTGCGCGGCCTGCTGATGGAGCTGCCGCCGAAGGGCAGCGTCCCGCCGCCCGGCTGGCTGGACCGCTGGTTCGAGGCGACCCGGGCGATCCTGGAGCTGCTATACGTGCAGGGGACCGGCCGCTCGCGGTGAGCTGACGGCCACCGGCATCGCCCGTTCGGCGAGCCGGTTGTGCCGCAGCGCATGGCGTACCCCGATCGTGGCGATCCCCAGGACGCCGACGGTGACCGCGGCGCCGGTCGGGCCGGGCCCGGTGAAGAGGTCGAGGCCGGCAGCCGACACCACGGCCGGGACGGTCGCCAGGGCGGTGACCTGCACCGGCAGCCCGATCAGCGGGTGCGCGGCGGCGGCCCGCAGGCCGTGCGGGGCCGGGGTCTCCGGCGCCCGGGCGAACGCCCCGGCGCCGGCCCGCAGCCGCCGGACCCGGCGGACGGTGCAGACCGCGACCAGCAGCGCCGGGACCGCCGCGAGGGCGAGGCGGCCGGCTGCCCGGTCCACCGCCGTGCCGCCCGCGTTCTGCAGGCCGGTGAACAGCACCGCCGCGGTCAGCGCCAGGCCGGTCAGGACCAGAGCGGACACCCATCCGGTACGCCGGCGGAGCGCGCGGGCGCGGTCCAGCCGGGGCAGTCCGTCTGCGACGACGGCGGCGGCCACCCAGACGGCGGCGACCGGGAGCAGCACGGCGAGCTGGTCAGCCATGCCACTAGCCTCGCCGAGCTCGGCGTTCACCGGATCCGGGGCCGGCCCCCGGTTCGGCCCCTACGTCAGCCCGTAGGGGCCATCCCACCGGTGATATGGAAACTTCGACATGTTCCACCTTCCTCCCGTTGACCTAGTCTCAGACTGATCGGTCAGCGTCGATCTGCCTGCCTCGCCGGGCGGACGATCGGGTGCCGGTCGGAGGGAGGTAGGGAGATGGGTCTCCCATACAGGTCCGTACTCGTCGGCGTGACCGCCCTGACGATGCTCGCGGCGGCCAGCCCCGCGCTGGCCGCCGAACCGACCGGCGTCGTCCGGGCCGCCGGTGGCCCCACCGCGGTGGCCGACAGCTACATCGTCGTGTTGAAGGACAGTGCCGTCGCCCCCAGCCGGGTCGCCGACACCGCACGGCGGCTGACCGCCCGGCACGGCGGCAGCGTCGCCCGCACCTGGCGCGCGGCGCTGCGCGGCTTCGAGGTCCGGGTCGGCGCGCCCGCCGCCGCGCGGATCGCCGCCGACCCCGCCGTGGCGTACGTGGAGCAGAACCACACCGTCTCGATCTCCGGCACCCAGACGAACCCGCCGTCCTGGGGTCTGGACCGGATCGACCAGCGCAACCTGCCGCTGAACAGCTCGTACACCTACCCCAACACGGCGAGCAACGTGCGCGCCTACATCATCGACACCGGCGTGCTGTTCGGGCACAACGACTTCGGCGGCCGGGCGGTCTCCGGCTTCGACGCGGTGGACGGCGGCTCGGCCGACGACTGCAACGGCCACGGCACGCACGTCGCGGGCACCGTGGGCGGCTCCTCGTACGGGGTGGCCAAGGGCGTTCAGATCGTCGGCGTCCGGGTGCTCAACTGCCAGGGCAGCGGCACGAACGCCCAGGTGGTGTCCGGCATCGACTGGGTCACCGCGAACGCGGTCAAGCCGGCGGTGGCGAACATGAGCCTCGGCGGCTCCGCCGACAGCTCGATCGACACGGCGGTCAGCAACTCCATCAACTCCGGCATCACCTACGCGGTGGCGGCCGGCAACGGCGACATCCTCGGCAACCGGCAGAACGCCTGCAACTACTCCCCGGCCCGGGTCGCGTCCGCGATCACCGTCGGCGCCACCCAGAACAACGACGCCGCCGCCAGCTTCTCCAACTACGGCACCTGCGTCGACATCCTGGCGCCGGGCGTCAACATCACCTCGGCCTGGTACACCGGCAGCAGCGCGACGAACACGATCAGCGGCACCTCGATGGCGTCGCCGCACGTCGCCGGCGCCGCGGCGCTCGTGCTCTCGGCGAACCCGTCGTGGAGCCCGCAGCAGGTGCGGGACAGCCTGGTCAACAACGCCACCCCGAACGTGGTGACCAACGTGGGCACCGGCACCCCGAACCGGCTGCTCTACGTGGTCAACGGCAGCACACCACCGCCGACCAACGACTTCTCCGTCTCGGTGTCGCCCACCGCCGGATCCACCGCCCCCGGTGGCTCGGTGAGCGCCACCGTCGCCACGGCCACCACCAACGGCTCCGCCCAGTCGGTCAGCCTCTCGGCCAGTGGCCTGCCGGCCGGCGCCACCGCCGCGTTCAACCCGGCCACGGTGACCTCCGGCGGCTCGTCCACCCTCACCATCACCACCTCGGCGAGCACCCCGCCCGGCACGTACGCGGTCACGGTCAGCGGTACGGCGGCCTCGGGCACGAAGACGGCGAGCTACTCCCTCACCGTCACCGGCACCGGTGGCTGCACCGGCGCCGGTCAGAAGCTCGCCAACCCGGGCTTCGAGTCCGGTAACACCGGGTGGACCGCCACCTCCGGGGTGATCGGCCAGTACGGCTCCTCCGGCCAGCCGCCCCGCTCCGGCACCTGGAACGCCTGGCTGGACGGGTACGGGACCTCGCACACCGACACCCTGGCCCAGTCGGTGGCCCTGCCGGCCGGCTGCTCGTCGTACAGCCTGAGCTTCTGGCTGCACATCGACACCGCCGAGACCACCACCGGCACCGCCTACGACACGCTGCGGGTACAGGTGCTCAACAGCAGCGGCTCGGTGCTGGCCACGCTCGCCACCTACTCGAACCTGAACAAGAACACCGGCTACGCGCAGAAGTCGTTCAACCTGGGCGCATACGCCGGCCAGACCATCCAGATCAAGTTCACCGGCGTGGAGGACATCTCCCTGCAGACCTCGTTCGTCCTCGACGACACCGCGCTGAACGTCTCCTGAGCCAACCTTCCCACCGGCGTCCGGCGGTCACCTCCACGGGTGGCCGCCGGGCGTCGTTTCCGGGCCGAGGCCAGCCGGCCGGCCGGTGTCGGGCTCAGACGGCGAAGGTGGGCGGGCGTTCCGTGGCCGGGGGCGGCGGGGTGGCCTTCCACAGGCCGGTCTTCTGGGCCGCCAGGCGGGACAGGTAGGCCGGGTTGAGGATGACGTACCGGCGCCAGAGCCGCTTCGGCTCCAGCCCGAGCCGCCAGACCCACTCCAGCCCGGCGCGCTGCATCCACGGCGGGGGGTTGCGCAGCAGGCCGGCGTGGTAGTCGAAGGCCGCGCCGACCGCCATCAGCGGCATGTCCAGCAGCGGCCGCATGGCGTACGCGAAGACCTCCTGCCGGGGGCAGCCCAGCCCGACCAGGACGAGCCGGGCACCGCTGGCCTTGATCCGGTCGGCGATCTCCACGTCCTCGCCGGGCTGCACCTGACGGAACTTCGACGGCTCGACGCCGGCGATCTTCAGCGCCGGGAACTTCTCCTCCAGCGCGGGGATCAGCCGCGCCAGGGTCTCCTCCGTGGAGCCGTACAGGTAGACCGGCAGCCCCTCGTCGGCGCAGCGGGCGAGCACCCGGAGGGTGAGCTCGGGGCCGTACACCCGGTCGGTGAGGCCCGCGCCGTGCAGCAGGTTCAGCGCCCAGCGGACCGGCTGGCCGTCCGGCGTGACCACGTCGAACGAGTTGAGCCGGGCGTTGTGCGCCGGGTCGAGCACCCCGGTCATCACCCCGTGCACGGCCAGCGCGGTCAGCGCCAGCGGACGGCGCTCCCGCGCCGCGGTGACGACCGCCTCGGTGGCCGTGGCGTAGTCGGTCGCGTCGACGAGCACGCCGAGCACGTTCCGCTTGGTGCCGGTGGTCATGCCTGCGGCACCCACTTGTCCACGTTGGCCTCGTAGATCTCGCGCGCGATCATCGGCACGTCGTAGACCTGCTTCCAGTCCGGGTAGTCGGCCTGGAACGCCTCGTTCGAGCCGATCCACCACTTGTGGTCGCCGATCCGGTTCGCCTCGACGTACTCGCTGATCATCTCCTGGCCGGTGATCTCCTCCGCCAGCGCGAAGACCTCGCGCATGGAGATGTTGGAGTGCCGGCCGCCGCCCAGGTTGTAGACCGCCGCCGAGCGCGGGTTGCGGAAGAACGCCTCGAACGCGGAGACCACGTCCGAGCTGTGGATGGCGTCCCGGACCTGCTTGCCCTGGTAGCCGAAGATCTTGTACGTCCGGCGCTCCATGTTCGCGCGCATCACGTAGCCGAGGAAGCCGTGCAGCTCGGTGGCCGAGTGCGCCGGGCCGGTCAGTGTGCCGCCCCGGAAGCAGGCGGTCTTCATGCCGAAGTAGCGGCCGTACTCCTGGACCATCACGTCGGCGGCGACCTTGGAGGCGCCGAAGACCGAGTGCAGGCAGGCGTCGATCGACATGTCCTCGCGGACGCCCTGGTAGTACGGGTGGTCCTCGGGCAGCTCGTAGCGGGTCTCCAGCTCCATCAGCGGGAGGCTGTTCGGCCGGTCGCCGTAGACCTTGTTGGTCGAGCAGTGGATCACCGGCGTCTCGATGCAGTGCTCGCGGACGGTCTGCAGCACGTTGAGGGTGCCGCCGGCGTTGACGTCGAAGTCGGTGAACGGGTCCCGGACGGCCCAGTCGTGCGACGGCTGCGCGGCGGTGTGGATCACCACGGCGATGTCCCGGCCGTAGCGGGCGAAGAGCTTCGCCAGCGCGTCCCGGTCCCGGATGTCGATGCTGTGGTGCGAGTACGCGGAGCCGAGCTCGTCGGTCAGCCGGCGGACGTTCCAGGCGGTCGACGCCTCGGCGCCGAAGAACTCCTGCCGCATGTCGTTGTCGATGCCGACCACGTCGAGCCCGAGGCCGGCGAAGTGCCGGACCGCCTCCGAGCCGATCAGACCGCCCGAGCCGGTCACCAACGCGACAGTCACACGCCACTCCTGGTCAGTAGGAGGCAGGGAAACCATCGGAGCATAGCGTGACGTCCGGCACGCCCCGATATGACGCGAGGGCCCCGCAAGCTGCGGAGCCCTCGTGATGGTGGGGAAGGGGGGAGTTGAACCCCCACGTCCTTTCGGACACACGGACCTGAACCGTGCGCGTCTGCCATTCCGCCACTTCCCCGTGGCCCGACCTGGAACAACCGTATCCCATCGCGGTCCCCCCACCTGCGGCGGGTGCCGAGACATATTACGCTGTCACCGGTCATCGCCACGAGCGATCACCGTTCGTGGCGGACGAAACTGTAGCACGACCCGTGGGGTCCGTTCGAACGGGCCGCCGGTGGCCGGCCGAGCGGCGTGTGAGCTGCGCGGGCGGTGTCCAGATACCATCATTGCCTCGGGACCCGAGGAGGAGCCGGTGAGCGTGCTGCAACGCTTCGAGAAGCGTCTGGAAGGCCTGGTAGAGGGGGCCTTCGCCAAGGTCTTCAAAGGGGTGGTCCACCCCGTGGAGATCCTCAACGCCATGCAGCGGGAGGCCGAGGCGCACAAGGCGATCCTGGCCGGTGGGCGCACGTTGGTGCCCAACCGCTACGTGATCGATCTCTCGCCGTACGACCACAGCAGGCTGGCGCCGTACGCCGCCGCGCTGGCCCAGGAGTTGGCCCAGTCGCAGGCGGAGTTCATCGGCGAGCAGGCCTGGACGGTCTACGGCGACGTGATCGTCGAGATCGAGCGCGGCGAGGGGCTGGATACCGGCATGTTCCGGGTCACCGCCGAGGTCTACACCGGCGGCGACGTCGCCCCGGTCTCCGCGCCCGCCGGCTACGACGCCGGCCCGCCGGCGTACCCGGCGTACGACCAGGGCGGCGGCTACGGCCCCCCGCCCGGCCAGGGCGGCGGTCGCAACGTGCGGCTGGTCTCCGGCGACGGTCGCACCTACCCGCTCCAGATGGGTTCGACGGTGATCGGCCGCGGCGACCAGGCCAACCTGCGCCTGCCCGACGTCGGGATCTCCCGGCGACACGCCCGGCTGGACTTCGACGGCGGCCAGGTCGTGCTGACCGACCTCGGCTCCACCAACGGCACGATGGTCAACGGCCAGCGCGTCTCCGCCGTCGCCCTCAACCCCGGCGACATGATCCAGCTCGGCACGACCACCCTGACCTTCCGCGTGGACGGCTGACCCGCCTTGCCGGAACTCGTCATCACCGTCGCCCGGTTCGGGTTCCTCATCCTGCTGTGGATCTTCGTGTTCACGGTGGTCGGCGTCATCCGCCGGGACCTCTTCGCCGGGGCCCGATCGGGTCGGTTGGTGGCCGCGCCACGCGCGGTCGGCGCCTCGACCGGTCAGGCCGCGAAGCCGGCGAAGGTGAAGCGGGGCAGGGCCGCGCACCAGCTGGTGGTCACCGCCGGCCAGTTGGCCGGCACCCGGATCACCCTGGGCGAAGCCCAGATCACCATCGGACGGGCCGAGGACTCCACGCTGGTGATCACCGACGACTACGCGTCCGCGCGGCACGCCCGGCTCGTGCCGCGCGAGGGGCAGTGGTTCGTCGAGGATCTCGGCTCGACTAACGGCACCTATCTGGATCGCGCTAAGGTCACCGGACCAACCCCCGTCCCCCTCGGCGTGCCGATCCGGATCGGCCGCACTTCTCTCGAATTACGGCCATGACTCTGACCCTGCGCTATGCGGCCCACAGCGACCGCGGTCTGATCCGAGACGGTAACCAGGATTCCGTCTACGCCGGGCCGCGGCTACTCGCCGTCGCCGACGGCATGGGCGGTATGGCCGCCGGTGACGTCGCCAGCAACATCGTCATCGGTGCCATGGCGCCGCTCGACGAGGACGTCCCAGGGGACGCCCTCGTCGACGCGTTGCGTTCGGCCGTGGGCACCGCCAACCAACAACTCCGCGACACCGTGGACGCCAACCCGCAGCTGGAGGGGATGGGCACCACGCTCACCGCCACCCTCTTCTCGGGCAGCAAGCTCGGCATGGTCCACATCGGTGACTCGCGGGCCTATCTGCTGCGCAACGGCGAGTTCGCGCAGATCACCAAGGACGACACGTACGTCCAGATGCTCGTCGACGAGGGCCGGATCAGCGCGGAGGAGGCGAGCAGCCACCCCCAGCGCTCGCTGCTCACCCGCGCGTTGGACGGCCGCGACATCGACCCGGAGTACAGCGTCCGCCAGGTCCTTCCCGGCGACCGCTACCTGATCTGCAGCGACGGGCTCTCCGGCGTGGTCAGCGCGGACACCATCGGCGACACCATGCGGGAGTACCCCGACCCGCAGCAGTGCGTCGAGCGCCTGGTGCAGCTCGCGCTGCGCGGCGGCGGCCCGGACAACATCACGGTGATCATCGCCGACGCCACCGACCAGGACATCGTCGAGGCCTCCCCGATCGTCGGCGGCGCCGCCGCCCGGGACCGGGGCATGGCCACGTCGGCCGACGTCTCCACCCCGGCGGCCCGCGCCTCGGCGCTGTCCGCCCCGCGCTCGCCGGCCCCAGAGGAGCCGGCGGACAACCGGGACGACGAGCCGGAACGGCGCCGGCACCGCCCGCTGCGCAGCGCGGCGATGCTGCTGGCGCTGCTGGTCATCCTCGGCGGTGGCCTGTTCGCCGGGTGGAGCTACACCCAGCGGCAGTACTACGTCGGCGCCACCGAGCAGGGCCAGCTCGCCGTCTTCCGCGGCGTGCCGGGCCAGATCGCCGGCCTCGACCTGTCCAGCGTGCACTCCACCAGCGGGGCCAAGCTGGACGACCTCACGCTGGCCGCGCAGGAGCAGGTCAAGCAGGGCATCCAGGCCAAGAGCGAGCCGGACGCGCAGCGCCGGCTGGCCGAGCTGACCAGCGACGACCCGGCGAACCCGAACCTCAAGCCGATGTGCCCACCGAGCCCGACGGCGGCCGCGGTCAGCCCGACGGCCGCCGCCGTCAGCCCGACGCCGGCGGTCACCGCCTCCGCGGTCGCCCCGCCCGTCAGCGCCAGCGCCCGGCCGCCGGTCACCCCCACACCCGCGCCGACCACCACTCCCGACGCCGTCCCCTCCGACACCGTCCCGCCGGTCGACCCGGCGGGCTGCCGGTCGCCGGAGTGAGCGTCGGCTCGACACCGAGGACTCATCCGTGACCGCAGCGGCCGTACCGGTAGCCTCGCCCGCCTCGACGGGCGAGCAGCCCGGCGTACGCCTGGCCCGGTCCCGGCGGAACGCCGAGCTGTCGCTGCTGCTGCTCGCCATGGTCCTCGTGGCGGCGTACTCGGCGACGGTCGAGGCGAACGTGCTGGACACGGTCACCCCGGACTTCTGGATGCCGGCCGCCGCGCTGGGGCTGGTCTTCCTCGGTCTGCACCTGGTGATCCGCTGGCTGGCGCCGTTCGCCGACCCGGCGCTGCTGCCGGCGGTCGCCCTGCTCAACGGCATCGGCGTGGGCTTCCTGCGCCGGTACGACCTGGCCAAGGCGGCCCCGGCGGACCGGGAGACGCTGGCGATCTTCGCCGGTACGGGTGGCCGGCAGCTCGCCTGGACACTCGGCGCGGTGATCCTCGCCGCCGGGCTGCTGGCGATCATGCGGGACCACCGGTCGCTCTCCCGGTACGCGTACACCCTGGGCCTGGCCGGCATCGTGCTGGTCATGATCCCGGCGGTGCTGCCGGCCCGGTTCTCCGAGATCAACAACGCCAAGCTGTGGATCCGGATCGGCGGCTTCTCGATCCAGCCCGGTGAGTTCGCCAAGCTCGCCCTGCTCGCCTTCTTCGCGTACTACCTGGTCCGCAAGCGCGAGGTGCTGTCGCTGGCCAGCCGGCGGGTGCTCGGCATCGACTTCCCGCGCGGGCGGGACCTCGGCCCGGTCCTGGTGGTCTGGATCATCAGCCTGCTGGTCCTGGTCTTCGAGAAGGACCTCGGCACCTCGCTGCTCTACTTCGGCATGTTCGTGGTGACGCTCTACATCGCCACTGAACGGGTCAGCTGGCTGCTCATCGGTCTGATCCTCTTCTTCGGCGGCGCCTACCTGGCGTACCTGTTGGGCAGCACGGTCGGCGGCCCGTTCCTCAACTTCTACGACCGGGCGCAGATCTGGCTGGACCCGTTCGCCGAGCCGTACGACCGGGGCTATCAGCTCGTCCAGGGTCTGCTCACCCTCGGCACCGGCGGCCTCTTCGGCGCCGGCCCGGGCGGCGGCCAGCCGACCCTGCTGCCCGAGGTGCAGACCGACTTCATCTTCGCCGGCATCGGCGAGGAGATCGGGCTCTTCGGCCTCTCCGCGCTGCTCGTGGTCTACCTGCTGGTCGTCGAGCGGGGCCTGCGGGCGGCGCTGGCGGTGCGCGACTCCTTCGGCAAGCTGCTGGCCGGCGGTCTCGCCTTCACCCTGGGCCTCCAGGTCTTCGTCATCGTCGGCGGGATCAGCAAGCTCATCCCGCTGACCGGCCAGACCACCCCGTTCCTCTCCGCCGGCGGCTCGTCGCTGATGGCGAACTGGCTGCTCATCGCCGTCCTGCTCCGGGTCTCCGACGGGGCCCGCCGTCCGGTGACCGGCGGCGGCCCGGCGGCCCGCCCGAGCGGCGGTCCGCCCGAGCAGCTGCACGGGGCCCCGACGGAGGTGATCAGGCCGTGAACGCACCCCTGCGCCGCGTCGGTGTGGTCGTCATGATCCTCTTCGGCCTGCTCTTCGCGAACCTCAACTGGATCCAGGCGTACAAGGCCGATGAGTACCGCAACAGCGACTACAACGGCCGGGTCCAGGTGGCCGAGTACGAGCGCAAGCGCGGCAACATCGAGGTCGGCGGCACCGCGTACGCGCTCAGCAAGGAGACCGGCGGCAAGCTGAGGTTCCTGCGCACCTACCCGGGTGGGGAGACGTACGCGCACGTGCTCGGCTACAAGCCGGTCAACCTCGCGGAGACCGGCATCGAGCGCACCGAGAACGACTTCCTCGCCGGCACCAGCGACCAGCTGATCGCCAACCGGGTGAAGGACATGTTCACCGGGGAGGAGACCGGTGGCGGCAACGTGCTGCTCACCCTCTCCAAGCGGGCCCAGGACACGGCGTTCAAGCAGCTCCAGGACAACCAGGTGGGGGCGAAGCGGGGCGCGGCCATCGCGATCGACCCGCGGACCGGGGCGGTGCAGGCGCTGGTCTCCATGCCGAGCTTCGACCCCAACCCGCTGGCCAACCACGACACCAACGAGGCGTCGGCGGCGTACAACAGGCTGGAGAAGGACCCGGAACGCCCGCTGGCCAACCGGGCGCTGTCGGAGACGCTGCCGCCCGGCTCGACCTTCAAGGTCGTGGTGGCCGCCGCCGCGCTGGAGAGCGGGATCGCCCAGCAGACCCAGATCCCGGCCGGGCGGAGCTGGACTCCGCCGACGTCGGGCAAGCCGATCCGCAACGCCGCGGAGTCGATCTGCCCCGAGCCCCAGGTGACCCTCAAGGAGGCGGTCACCGAGTCCTGCAACACCGGCTTCGCCCAGCTCGGCGTGAAGCTCGGCGCCGACAAGCTCAAGGAGAAGGCCCGCCAGTTCGGCTTCGAGCAGGAGGACCTGACCGTCGGGCAGCTCGGCGAGGGCGGCCTCGGGGTGGCGGCCAGCCGGACCGGTGACATGGAGGCTCCCGGCGGAGCCACCGACCCGGCCGCCCTGGCCCAGTCCTCCATCGGCCAGCGGGACGTGCGGATGACCCCCCTCCAGGGCGCGCTGATCGCCGCCTCGGTCGCCAACGGCGGCAGCCAGATGCGGCCGTATCTGGTCAAGCAGCTGCTCGCCCCGGACCGCACCACCAGCTACTACACCGCGAAGCCGCGGGAGCTGCGCCGGCCGGTGAGCGGCCAGGTCGCCGGCGACCTGCGGGACATGATGGAGAGCGTGGTCAAGAACGGCACCGGCCGGAAGGCCGCCATCGACGGCTACACCGTCGGCGGCAAGACCGGTACCGCCCAGTCCGGGCCGAACACGCCCGACCACGGCTGGTTCATCGGCTTCGCGCTGGACAAGAACGGCACCCCGGTCTCCGCGGTCTGCGTGGAGCTGGAGCAGGCCGGCAGCGGCGGCAGCGCCGAGGCGGCCCGGATCGCCGGCAGGATCATGCAGGCGGCGATCGCCGACTCCGGGGGCCGCTGACATGCTCAGCCCCGGCGTCCAGCTCGGCAACCGCTACCGCCTCGACGAGCGGATCGCCAGCGGTGGCATGGGCGACGTCTGGCGTGGCACCGACCAGGTGCTGGGCCGTACGGTCGCGGTGAAGAGCCTGCTCCCGGCGCTGCTCGACGAGCCCGGCTTCGCCGAGCGGTTCCGCGGCGAAGCACGCACCATGGCCACCATCAACCACCCGGGCGTGGTCGACGTCTACGACTTCGGCAGCGACCAGCACATCGCCTTCCTGGTGATGGAGTACGTCGAGGGCGACGCCCTCTCCGCCACGCTGAGCCGGGTCGGCCGGCTCACCCCGGCCCGGACGATGGCCCTGTTGGCGCAGGCCGCCGACGCGCTGCACGCCGCGCACGAGAAGGGCATCGTGCACCGCGACGTGAAGCCCGGCAACCTGCTGGTCCGGCCGAACGGCACGCTGGTGCTCACCGACTTCGGCATCGCCCGTTCCGACCTGGTCGGCCAGCTCACCGCGGCCGGCTCGGTGCTCGGCACGGCCTCCTACATCTCGCCCGAGCAGGCCACCGGCGCGGTCGCCACTCCCGCCTCCGACGTGTACGCGCTCGGCGTGGTCGCGTACCAGTGCCTCGCCGGTCGGCGTCCCTTCGAGGGGGACAACCCGCTCGAAATCGCCGTGAAGCACGTGCAAGAGCCGCCGCGACCCCTGCCCAACGACATCCCGCCGCAGGTCAAGGCGATCGTGGAGCGGGCCCTGGCGAAGGACCCGGCGGCCCGCTGGCCGAGCGCCGCCGCGCTGGCCGGCGTCGCCCGCCAGGCCAAGCTGGCGCTGTCGCAGCAGGCGCGTACCGGCGCCCACCCGGGTCCGATCTCCGGCGTACCCGCGTCGCCGGCCGCGCCGTCGGCCCGCGCCCAGGTCCCCACCGCGTCCCGGCAGCAGCCCGGTCCGTCCGCGGTCGCGCCGCGCCCGCCGCTCGCGTCCCGGCCGACGGCGGCGGCACCCGCGCCCCGGCCGCCGGTGGCGTCGCCGGTCGCCCCGCGTGGGGCGTCGTCGGTGCCGCCGCCCCGCCAGCACAATCCCCTGGGGTACGCCCGGCCGCCGGTCGCCCCGGCTCCGCCGCTGCCGGCCCCCCGCCGGTCCCGGACCGGCCTGTGGTGGGCCGCCATCCTGGTGGCCGCGCTGGTCCTGCTCTGCTCCGGCGTGATTTCCTACAACTTCCGGAAGAGCGCGGCGTCCGGTGACACCGGGGCGCTCGCTCCGGTGAGCGTGACCTCCGGCGCGGTGCGGGCCCACGGAGCCGACGATCCGGGCCGGACGTCGTACCGTCGTGGGGTACGGCTCCAGCCCGGTGGCGGCGAGACGACGACGAGCGAAGGACGAGAGACGCGATGACAGCGCAGGCCCGCCTGCTCGGTGGCAGGTACCAGGTCGGCGAGCTGCTCGGCTACGGCGGCATGGCGGAGGTGCACCGCGGTCGCGATCTCCGGCTCGGTCGGGATGTCGCGATCAAGATGCTCCGGGCCGACCTCGCCCGGGACGCCACCTTCCAGATGCGGTTCCGGCGGGAGGCGCAGAACGCCGCTTCGCTGAACCACCCGGCCATCGTCGCCGTGTACGACACCGGCGAGGAGACCGCCCCGACCGGTGAGACGCTGCCGTTCATCGTGATGGAGTTCGTCAACGGACGGACCCTCAAGGAGGTCCTCGGCGTCGAGGGGCGGCTCCAGCCGCGCCGGGCGCTGGAGATCTGCGCGGACATGTGCGCGGCGCTGGAGTTCAGCCACCGGCACGGCATCATCCACCGGGACATCAAGCCGGGCAACGTGATGCTCACCCAGACCGGCCAGGTCAAGGTGATGGACTTCGGCATCGCCCGGGCGCTGGCCAGCGGCGCCACCACGATGACCCAGACCAGCGCGGTCATCGGCACCGCGCAGTACCTCTCGCCGGAGCAGGCGCGCGGCGAGGCCGTCGACGCCCGCTCCGATGTGTACGCCGCCGGCTGCGTGCTGTTCGAACTGCTCTGCGGGCACCCGCCGTTCGTCGGGGACAGCCCGGTAAGCGTGGCGTACCAGCACGTCCGGGAGGCGCCGCCGACGCCGAGCGACATCAACCCCGACGTCAACCCGGCGGTCGACGCGATCGTGCTCAAGGCGCTGTCGAAGAACCCGCTCAACCGCTACCAGAGCGCCGGCGAGATGCGGGCCGACCTGTTGCGGGCGGCGGCCGGCCGGCCGGTGCTGGCCACTCCGGTGCTGCGCGAGGACGAGACCGCCCCGATGGCCCCGGCCGCCGGTGCGGGTTACCAGACCCAGGTGATGGGGCCGCAGACCCGGCAGGTCCCGGCCCGCGTCGGCGACCCGGGCAAGCGCAAGAGCTCCTCCTGGGTGATCGCCACCTTCGCGGCGCTCGGCGTGCTCGCCGTGATCGCCGTGGTCGCCGCCCTGCTGCTGAACCATCGCGGCAACGAAAAGGTGGCCGTGCCGGACCTCAAGGGCAAGGCGGAGGCCGTCGCCCGGGCCCAGATCCAGCAGGCGGGGCTCATTCCGCAGCCCGGTGATCCGATTGCCGGCACGGACTGCACGAAGGGCACGGTGGTCCAACAGGACCCGGCCGCCGGCACGCCGCTGGAACAGAACCGCCAGGTGACCTACCAGCTGTGCGGCGGCCCGCAGCAGGTCGCCATTCCGCCCGTGGTGGGCAACCGGCTCGACAACGTCAAGCAGCAGCTGGCGGCCCTGAACCTCACCGTCGATGAGCAGTACGTCGACAGCGGTGAGGCGAAGGACACGGTCATCGACGTCGAACCCAAGGCGGGTACCAAGGTCCCCGAGGGCAGCACCGTCAAGGTGAAGGTCTCTCGGGGCAACGTAGCCGAGGTGCCGAACGTCGTCGGCTTCCCGAAGGACCAGGCGGTCAGGACGCTGAAGGACGCCGGTTACGAGGTGCGGGTGCTAGACGGCGACGAGGTGGCACCGGATCAGGCAGGGAAGGTCGGCAGGCAGAGCCCCGACGCCAGGAAAGAGCTGGCGAAGGGAAAGCGGGTCACCATCTACGTCGACTTCGCGCCGCCCGAGCCCACCGTTACCCCGACCAGCCCGACCCCCAGCGGCACGCCGACCACGCCGGGTAGCGGTGGAGGCTGGCCGTTGCCCACCACCCGGCCACCCGGAGCGGCCACTCAGTAACGGTGAGCTGGCCGGTCAGGCGGCGGCGAAGGCGGCCCGGCGGCGGGCCTCCACCTCGGCGGCCAGCTCCGGAGCCCGCTCCAGCGCTTCCGGATGGCCGCAGACGGCCAGCCAGTTCGCCAGCATGAGGTGCCCGCCCTCGGTCAGCACCGACTCGGGGTGGAACTGGACCCCCTCGATCGGCAGCGTCCGGTGCCGCATCGCCATCACCACGCCGGACTCCGTCCGGCCGGTGACCTCAAGCTCCTCGGGAAGCGTCTCCGGCAGTACGGCCAGCGAGTGGTACCGGGTCGCGGTGAACGGGTCCGGCAGCCCGGCGAGCACGCCGACCCCGGAGTGGCGTACCTCGGAGGTCTTGCCGTGCAGCAGCTCGGGCGCCCGGGTGACGGTCGCGCCGAACGCCTCGCCGATGGCCTGGTGACCGAGGCAGACGCCGAAGAGGGGCAGCTTGCCGGCGTACTCCCGGATGACGTCCAGGCAGATGCCGGCGCGATCGGGGCTGCCCGGCCCCGGGGAGAGCAGGACGCCGCCTGCGCCCACCCGGCCGACCTCGGCGACGTCGAGCTCGTCGTTGCGCTTGACCTCGCAGTCCACGCCGAGCTGGCCGAGGTACTGCACCAGGTTGAAGACGAACGAGTCGTAGTTGTCGATCACCAGGACGCGCATCGGCTCACCTGCTCGTGGTGGGGGGCGGGGCGTTGTTCGTTTCGGTGCTGTACGGCAGTTCCTCATCCGTGGGCGCGCTGCTGGGCACGGTGAGGTCGCCCTCCTGGCCCCCGGTGTCGCCGGAGTCCTGGGTGACCTGGACGTCGTCGAAGGGGAGCAGCGGCTCCGCCCACGGGAAGACCACGAACCAGAGCAGCGCCACCGTCGCGGCGGTGAGCAGCAGCGAGCCGACCAGCTTGCCGGCCAGCCCGAACGGGAGCTTGCGCCAGATCCACGCGTACATCGTCAGCCTCCCAGCTCGGCCGGGGGACCGGCCGACTTGGCCTGGGCGTGGTCCAGCCGGGCGTGGATGATCAGGCGCTGGTAGTTGTCGAACTTGGGGTTGCAGGTGGTCAGGGTGAGCAGCTTCTCGGTCGGCTTGGCGTCCGGCTTCATCGGCACCGGCGCCACCACCTCGACCTGGTACGGCTTTACGATGTGGCTCTGGTAGACCTTGTAGATGAACCACTCGGTCTTGCCCTCGACCACGATGTTGTCGCCGGTGTTCAGCTCGTCCAGCCGCCAGAAGGTGGCCCGGATGCGGTGCCCCGCCACCGCGAAGTTGCCCACCTCGCCGGGGAGCGCGCTCTTCGGGTAGTGGCCCGGCGCGTACCGGATGTCGTCGGGGGTGACCCCCTCGACCACGACCCAGTGCTTGTCGAACTTGGGGATGTAGAGGCCGGCGATCGGCTTGCCCTCCACCGGCGGCGCCGGCTTCTTGCTGGGCCCGGTCGTAGGCCCGACGGTCGGGTCGGGCGCCCACTCCTGGGCCAGCTCGCTGGTCAGGTCGTTCTGGTGGGCGTCGACGATGACCGACTTGCCCCAGATCTCGTAGCCGGCGAAGAGCAGCACCACCAGGCCGAAGGTGATCAGCACCTCGCCGGTCAGCCGGACGCCGGACCGCAGCCGGGACGCGAAGGAGGGCCGGGTCAGCTCGGAGTAGACGCTCTTGTAGCCCTCGCCGGTCTGCTCGGGACGGAGTCGTACGACCCGTTCGCCCCGGCGCGGGCGCGGCGGCTCGGCCGCGGTGTCGGCCTCGCCAGCGGCTGCGTCGCCGGTGTCCGGGACAGGCGGTACGGCACCCATCAGCGCGGTCGAATCCAGGCCCGGGTGGCGGACCGGCCGGCCGGTGACGGCCGGGATCACGGCGGTCGCGGCCGGATCCACGGGACCCCCCACACCGGCCCCCGGCCGGTTCGGGTCGCCGTCGACCATCCCGGAATGGGCGTCGGCGGGCGTTCCGCGACGGGGCGCGCCTCCGGTCCGTCCGGCGCTTCCGCTGCCGGATGTGCCGCCGTCCCGGGGGGCGGCCGGTCGGCTCTCCGGCCGGGCGCCCACGGTGGGGATGATCGCGGTCGGCGCGTCGCCGACGGTCGCCGGACGTACGCCCGGCGTGGTGGGGCGGTCCGTGAGCGGCCGGGCGGCGGGCTCGTCGGCGGTCCGGCCACCCGCGGCGCGGGCCGGCGGCGCCTCGGCGGGGCCGGTACCCCCGACGCGGCCACCGGCAGCAACACCGGGGTCGGGCGGCCGGCGGTCCGGCTGGTCGACGAACGGGCCCACGGCGCTGCGCAGCACCGGTCCGCTCGGACGGCTCGTCGGCGGCCCGGCCGGCCCGTGTTCGGCCTGCTTCGCCGGGTGGCGCGGGGCCTGGTCGGCCGGGTGTGGCGCGAGCTGGTCCGCCGGGTGTCGCGCCACCTGGGCGGCCGGCGGGGCGGTGGGAATCCGGCGTCCGGGCTCGTCGGCTGGACGGTGCGGGGCCTGGTTGGTGGCCACCTGCCAGGCGGGCGGCTCCGGCCGCGGTGGCTCGTGCGCGGCCGGTCGCTGCGGGGCGGCCGGCGCCGGCGGACTGGCCTGGGCGTTTCCGGGCCAGGCCGGTGGCGGGGAACGGTACGGGTTGGCCGGGCCGGCGGGGGCGTCGGTCGGGCCCGCGGTGTCCGGCCGGCGCACCGGCGCGGGGGCGGCCGCGGATGGACCGGGCGACGGGGAGCGGTTCCCGGTCGGCTCCGGCCAGGGCAGGTCGAGTGCGGGCCGGGGCGGGGCCGGACGGTCGACCCTGGGGACGAACGCGGTCGGGTCCTCGCTCTGGTCGCGGTGGCGCCCGTCCTGCCCCGGGGGGCGGCCGTCCTGGGTCACCGGGGCACCTTCGCGGACCGGAGGGCGGTCGAGTCCTCGAACGCCGGCACGGTCACCGTGGACACGTGCTCGGAGTAGCCGAGCTGGTAGTGGTCGACCGCTTCCCTGAACAACCGGACTCCCTCGGACGCGGCGAGGGCCTGCTGGAGGGCAGCGGGATCGCCGATCGCAACGATCTTGAACGGAGGGGAGTACACCCGGCCGTGCAGCAGCAGGGTGTTACCGACGCAGCGTACCGCGCTGGTGCTGAGCACGCGGACATTCATGATTGACATGGCCTCGGCTCCGCCCGCCCAGAGCGCGTTCACGACCGCCTGGACGTCGCCCTGGTGGACGACCAGGTCGTCGTTGCTGGCACCTTTGGGCAGCGCCTGGTCGTTGCGCCGGCGCGCGTCGTCCAGCTCGATGGTGACCCCGCTGCCGGTGAGCGCGGTGAACCCGGCGGCCTGCCGGCTGGCGGCGGCCCGGTCCCGCTGGGCCTTGATCGGGCCGTCGGTGTCGGCGAGGGCGGCGGTCTGGCTCTCCACCTCGGCGCGCAGCCGGGCGGCGCGCTGCTCGCTTGTCTCGACCTGCTCGCGCCGGTCCTCGATCAGCTGGGTGAGCTGGGGGCGCCGGTCCTCCCGCAGCGCGGTGCCGCCGGCCGTGGTCGCGGTGGTGGTGAAGAGCAGTCCCGCCGCGGCGGCGATCAACGGCACCCCGACCGCCCAGCCCGGTCGTCGCTGCCGTGGGCGTCGCGGCAGCAGGCCGGCGGCGGCTCGCCGGAGGACCTTCTGCCAGGAGGCGGCGCCGGACGTGTACTCCACCGGGCGTTTCCTTCCCCGTCGTCTCGGGCCGGCCCGGGAGGGGCGGACCGCTCTGCTCGACCCGAAAAGTCCCACCCTTTTCGGTCACTCCGCGCACCGGCCTGACCCCATTCGTGGCCTGGACGGTCCGTCGGGACTACGCTAGCTGTCGAACATTATTGGCCATGGACCGTCGCCCCCGCGCCCGGTTGTCAGGCCGGACGAGGTCGTCACCCCCTCTGGAGAGCGTCGTGCCCAAGTCTCAGGTCCGCAAGAAGAAGGTGTACACCCCGCCGACGGACGTGCGTCCGACGGCGACGGCGGCGACGCGCAAGCCTAGCCCGATCTGGCTGCCGATCACCGCCGTCGCGTTGATCGTCGCCGGGATCGGCTGGCTGGTCGTGTACTACCTCTCCGAGCAGGCGTACCCGGTCATGTCGTGGGGTTACTGGAACCTCGCGGTGGGCTTCGGCGCGATGGTCGCCTCGCTGATCCTGCTCTCCCGCTGGCGCTGACCCGCTCGAAGTCCGGCCCGGTTCCCCGTCCCGGGGGCCGGGCCGTCGACCTGTGGTGCGCCGGGTCGGCCGGCCCCGACCGGCGCCTCGGCGACGGAGGTAGGTCACGCCAGCACGCCCCTGTCCGGCGCGCGCCGGCCGGTCCACCTAAGGTGTCGGCAGGGCGGCGTGGCCGGATGCGAGATGACTCACGTTACTGCTGGGTAACCTTGCGCGTAGGCTGCACTGCATGACCGAGCGGAGCGAGGTCATCGACCGGTCGGGTCGGGGCAGCGGGAGCGGCGCAACGCCACCCGCGCCGTGAGCCGTCCCCGGTCGCCGAGCCGCTCGACAGGCAGCAGACCGGGAGGCCAACTCGATGGGCAGCGTCCAGATCGTCGCCACGATCCTCGCGGCCGCCATCACCGCCGTGGCGGTGGGGCTTGCGGTACGCGCGGTCATGAAGATGGTGGCAGTCATCCGGCTGGGTCAACCGGCGCCGGAGCGGTTCACCGACAAGGGCGCCCGCACGAAGACCATGCTGGTGGAGACCGCCGGTCACACCCGCATGCTGAAGTGGAGCGTGGTGGGCGCCGCGCACTGGTTCGTGATGGTCGGGTTCATCGTGCTGTCGCTGCTGGTGCTCGAGGCGTACTTCGAGGTGGTCACGCCGGGCGGCGGGCTGCCGATCATCGGGCACTGGACGATCTTCGCCCTGGCCACCGAGTTGATCGGCATCCTCGGCCTGGTCGGCATCGTGGTGCTGATGGCGATCCGGCTGCGCAACCGGCCCAACCGGCCCGGCAACCGGTCCCGGTTCACCGGCTCGACCATGTGGCAGGGCTACTTCGTCGAGTGGGTCGTGCTGCTGGTCCTGATCTTCGGCTTCGTGATCCGGGGCTTCAAGGTCGCCACCGACCACTTCGAGTACCCGGTCTGGGCCACCCCGCTCAGCCACGCCGTCGGCGCCGCGCTGCCGGCCTGGACGGCCGGCGTCAGCGTCGCCGCCCTCATCAAGATCGTCATCTCGATGACCTGGCTCATCGTCATCTCGCTGAACGTCACCATGGGTGTCGCCTGGCACCGCTTCCTGGCGTTCCCCAACATCTTCTTCAAGCGCGAGCCGGCCAAGCCCGCCGGCTCCGGCCTCGGCGCCCTGCGACCGATGATGAGCGAGGGCAAGCCGCTCGACTTCGAGGAGGCCGACCCGGAGTCCGACCAGTTCGGCGTCGCCCAGGTCGAGCAGTTCAGCTGGAAGGGCCTGCTCGACTTCAGCACCTGCACCGAATGCGGCCGCTGCCAGTCGCAGTGCCCGGCCTGGAACACCGGCAAGCCGCTGTCGCCGAAGCTGCTGGTGCTCAGCCTGCGCGACCACGCGTACGCCAAGGCGCCGTACCTGCTGGCCGGTGGCGGCAAGGACCTGACCGGCGAGGAGAAGGCCACCGCCGCGCAGCTCGCCCACATGGACGTGCTGGCGCTGGCCGAGGCCGACCGCCCGCTGATCGGCACCGCCGAGGAGGGCGGCGTCATCGACCCGGACGTGCTCTGGTCCTGCACCACCTGTGGCGCCTGTGTCGAGCAGTGCCCGGTGGACATCGAGCACGTCGACCACATCGTCGACATGCGTCGCTACCAGGTGCTGATCGAGTCGAGCTTCCCGTCGGAGGCCGGCGTGATGCTGCGCAACCTGGAGAACAAGGGCAACCCGTGGGGCGCCCCACAGCACACCCGCGAGGACTGGACCAAGGGCCTCGACTTCGAGGTGCCGCGGGTCGGCGAGGTCGACGACTTCGAGTACCTGTTCTGGGTCGGCTGCGCCGGCGCGTTCGAGGACCGGGCCAAGAAGACCACCCGGGCGGTCGCGACGCTGCTCAACGAGGCGGGCGTGAAGTTCGCGATCCTGGGCGAGGGCGAGACCTGCTCCGGTGACCCGGCCCGCCGGATCGGCAACGAGTTCGTCTTCCAGATGCTCGCCCAGCAGAACGTCGAGACCCTGAACGAGGCGTTCGAGGGCCGGGAGAAGGCCAAGCGCAAGATCGTGGCCACCTGCCCGCACTGCTTCAACACCCTCGGCAACGAGTACGGCCAGCTCGGCGGCGAGTTCGAGGTCGTGCACCACACCCAGCTGCTGGCCCACCTGGTCAGCACGGGCAAGCTCACCCCGGTGCAGCCGGTCGACGGCGGCGTGACCTACCACGACCCCTGCTACCTGGGCCGGCACAACCGGGTCTTCGCCGCCCCGCGCGAGGTCCTCGGCGACGCCATCCAGGGCGAACTCACCGAGATGCCGCGCAACAGCGAGCGCTCCTTCTGCTGCGGCGCCGGCGGCGCCCGGATGTGGATGGAGGAGAAGATCGGCAAGCGGATCAACGTGGACCGGGTCGAGGAGGCCATGGCCACCGGGGCGAAGACCGTCGCCGTCGGCTGCCCGTTCTGCTCGACCATGCTCAACGACGGGGTCAACGGCAAGGGCGCCGGCGAGCAGGTCGAGGTCATCGACGTCGCCAGCGTGCTGCTCCGCTCGGTCAAGCCGGAAGCCGCGCCGGGCGAGAAGAAGACCGCGCCGGTCGCCGGCTGAGGTCGTACCCCCGGCACAACCGGACGCACGACGGCGGTGGCACCCCCGAGGTGCCACCGCCGTCGTCGTGGGTGGGGAGGCGCCCGCCACCCCCGGCCGGCGTGAACTCGTGCCCCGGGTCGGCCCGTGGAACAATCGCGCTCATCGACAGCCTGTTGCTCGGCACGCTGTTGCCCCTGGTCGGCTTCGTGCTGCTGACCGCCGGCAACGCGTTCTTCGTCGCGGCCGAATTCGCCCTGGTCACGGTCGACCGCGCCGAGATCGACCGGCGGGCGGCCGGCGGCGACGCGCGGGCCGTCACCGTACGTACGGCGCTGCGCGAACTCTCCTTCCAGCTCTCCGGCGCCCAGCTCGGCATCACGATCACCGCGCTGCTCACCGGCTACCTGGCCGAGCCGGCGCTGGCCCGGCTCGTCGCCCCGCTGCTGCGGCCCGTCGGCGGCGCCGACCGGTTCAGCCCGCTGCTCGCCCTGGCGCTGGCGACGCTGATCTCGATGCTCTTCGGCGAGCTGGTGCCGAAGAACCTGGCGCTGGCCCGGCCGATGCCGGCCGCGCTGGCCACCGCCGCGCCGATGCGCGGCTTCGCCCGGACGTTCGGCTGGCTGATCCGGGCGCTGAACAACTCCGCCAACCGGCTGGTCCGCCAGCTCGGCGTGGAGCCGCAGGAGGAGTTGGCCAGCGCCCGGTCGCCCGAGGAACTGGGACTGCTCGCGGCGATCTCCGCCCGGGCCGGCGCGCTGCCGCCGGACACCGCGATGCTGCTGCGCCGGACCATCCGGTTCGGCGACAAGCGGGCCGCCGAGGCGATGACGCCCCGGGTCGACGTGATCGCGTTGCGGGCCACCGCCACGGTGGCCGAGCTGCTGAGCCTCTCCCAGCAGACCGGGCGGACCAGGTTCCCGGTCTTCGAGGAGACGCTGGACCTGGTCACCGGCGTGGCCGGGGTGCCGGACGCGCTCGGCGTGCCGCTGGACCGCCGGGCGTCCACGACCGTCGCCGCGGTCGCCCGGGAACCGGTGTACGTCCCGGAGAGCCTGGACCTGGACGCCGTCCTCGCCGCGCTGAAGGGCGCCGGCGCCGACCTGGCCATCGTGGTCGACGAGTACGGCGGCACGGACGGCGTGGTGACCGTGGAGGACCTGGTCGAGGAGCTGGTCGGGGAGATCGCCGACGAGTTCGACCCGGACGCGGTGCACGACCTCGGGCCGGCCGAGCTGACCGTGCCGGGGGGCGAGCGGACCGTCCTGGTGGACGGTGTGCTGCGCGAGGACGAGCTGGCCGAGCAGACCGGCTTCCGGCTGCCCGAGGGCCCGTACGAGACCCTGGCGGGCTTCCTGATGGCCCGGCTCGGCCACATCCCGGTGCCGGGCGAGACGATCGAGGAGGGCGGGTACGAGTTCACCGTGGTCGAGGTCGAGCGGCACCGGATCGAGCAGGTCCGGGTGCTCCGCCCGGAGGAGCCCGACGACGATGACTGAGCTGCTGATCGCCGTGCTGCTGCTGCTCGGCAACGCCTTCTTCGTGGGCGGCGAGTTCGCGCTGATCGCGTCCCGTCGTACGGTGCTCGAGCCGCTCGCCGCCAGCTCGAAGCGCGCCCGATGGGCGCTGTCCGCGATGAACCAGATCCCGCTGATGATCGCGGGGGCGCAGCTCGGGATCACCATCTGCTCGCTGGGGCTGGGCGCGATCGCGGAGCCGGCGCTGGCGCACCTGCTGGAGTTGCCGTTCGAGGCGCTCGGGCTGCCCGCCGGCGCGGTGCACCCGGTGGCGTTCGTGATCGCCCTCGGGATCGTGGTCTTCCTGCACACCGTGGTCGGCGAGATGGTGCCGAAGAACATCACCCTGGCCGGGCCGGAGCCGTCGGCGCTGTGGCTGGGGCCGGCGATGCTGGCGTTCTGCGTGGCCACCAAGCCGCTGCTGCTGGCGATGAAGTGGTCGGCCCGGCAGGTGCTGCGGCTGTGGCGGGTCGAGGCGACCGACGCGGTGAAGACGGTGTTCACGGCGGAGGAGCTGGCCGGGCTGGTCTCCCAGGCGCGTACCGAGGGGCTGCTCGATGCGGAGGAGCACGCCCGGATCACCGGCGCGCTCGCCCTGCACAGCCGGACGGCGGCGGACGCGTTGCAGCCGTGGTCGACGGTGACCACGGTGGCCGAGGACGTCTCACCCGCCTCGCTGGAGGTGCTGGCCACCCGCACCGGCCGGTCCCGCTTCCCGGTGGTCCAGCGGTCCACCCGCCGGGTGCTCGGCTTCGTGCACGTAAAGGACGTGCTGGGGTACGCCGGCGCGCGTCGGCGCGAGCCGGTGCCGGCGGAGGTCTACCGGCCGCTGGCCGTGGTGCCGCCGGACCGTACGCTGGCCGACCTGCTGCTGTCGATGCGGCGCGAGCGGCGACACATGGTGCTGGTGAGCGACGGCCGCCGGCCGCTCGGTGTGGTGACCCTCGACGACGTATTGACGGCCATCGTTGGCAAGTAAATGAATACCCTTGGTGTGCAAGCGGTTGCGCAAACGTGATTGAACAAATGGCCGCCTTGATATCACCCCGGGGCTTCCCTAATGTGGGGCACCGACCGCTGTGGGTCGTCTGCCTCGATCTTCCCCCTCACGAGGCGCCCGGCGGTCGGTTGCAAAAGGAGTCGGTGCCGGTGGCAACCATGCCCCCTCATCGTCACGCCCGGAGTCAGCCGCCCGTCCGACCGGTCGGCGCCCGCCGGGTCGTACACCGTCTGCTCACCCTGGTCGCGGCCGTCGCCGTCGGTGCCGGACTCGTCGCCGCGCCGGCGCACGCCGCGCCGTCGGTGGACGAGATCGAGGCGCAGATCGACAAGCAGTGGGAGCAACTGGAGCCCACCATCGAGGGCTACAACAAGATCCGCGCCCAGCTGAAGGTCAACCAGAAGAAGTCGGCGAACCTGCAGAAGAAGATGGCGCCGCTGGAGCTGGAGTCCACGCTCGCCATGAACCGGGTCGGCGAACTGGCCTCCCGCTACTACATGCAGGGCCCCTCCCAGGAGGTCGGCGCCCTGCTGGTCGACGCCAAGCCGGGGACGCTCGCCGAGCAGCTCACCATCCTCGACCGGCTCGCCACGCAGGAGCGCAAGCAGATCGCCGGCGTGCTCGCCATCCGCGACAAGTACAAGGCGCAGAAGGCGAAGCTGGACGCGCTGATCGCCACCCAGGTCAAGCAGCGCGACGAGCTGGCGGCGAAGAAGAAGCAGATCGACGCCGAGATCAAGCGCCTCACCGCCGCGCTGCCCAAGACCACGGTGAAGGTCACCGGTTGCCCGACCATCAACGGTGTGGTCAGCAGCGCCGCGCAGACCGCCATCCGGGTCGCCTGCCAGCAGGTCGGTGACCCGTACGTCTGGGGCGCCACCGGCCCGAACTCGTTCGACTGCTCCGGTCTGACCCAGTACGCCTACAAGGCGGCGGGCATATCCCTGACCCACTTCACCGGCGCCCAGTGGAGCGAGGGCCGGGCGGTCTCCCGTTCCGACGCCCGCCCCGGTGACCTGGTGTTCTTCTACAGCGACCTGCACCACGTCGGCCTGTACCTCGGCAACGGCCTGATGGTGCACGCGCCACGGACCGGCAAGCCGGTCCAGGTGAGCCAGGTCAACTACATGCCGGTGGCCGGCTACCGCCGAGTCACCTGATCCGATCCGACGACGAAGGCCCCCGGTCGAGCTGACCGGGGGCCTTCGTCGTCGGATGCGGTGGCTACTGCGGCGCGCCCACTGCGGCCGGCAGGATCAGCACGTCGTCCAGGTTCGCGAACATCACCCGGTGGCCGAACTGGATCTGCACGTACTGGTTCTCGCCCCGGACCACCGTCCGGTCGCCGGGGGCGGAGCCGTCGAACGAGACCGCCCGGTAGTACTCGCCCGGGAGGACGCCGCCGAGCGCGTACCGCTGGCCCGCCGCGAAGGTGTACTGCAGCGGCGAGATGCCCTGGTACGGGATGGTGGCCGGGTAGGCGGCCCGCTCGGGGTAGGCCCGCCCGTACACCGGGATCGTGGTCATGCCCGGCTTGGGCGTCACCACGAAGCCCTGCGCCCACTTCGCGGTGGGCGCGGCGGACGGGTTGAAGAACCAGGCCTTCTGGCCGAGGTACCAGATCGCGGTCCAGTCACCCTGGACGTCCGCGAGGGCGTACGTCTGGCCGGCCGAGGCTCGGGCGCCGTGGTCGGAGATGTACATGGTGTCCGGGGTGCCGTTCGGCCGCAGGCCACGGTCGTTGACCAGCGGGGCGAGCTCGCTCGGCCCGGTGCGCAGCACGACCGAGGAGGAGCCGCGCAGCGGGCACGGCGCGGCGGGCGGCGTCGGCTTCGGCACGCCCGGCGGCTGCTGGTTGCAGCCGATGAACGCCGGCTGGTTGCTGGCGTAGTCCGGGTCGATGGTGACCAGGCCGGTGTGCGGGGTGCCGGTGCCCTGGAACGGCGCCTTCATCAGGTCGAAGTAGTGCGACCAGTCCCAGTACGGTCCCGGGTCCCAGTGCATGCCGGCCACGGTCCCGGCGGTGGTGCCGGGGACGTTGTCGTGGCCGAGGATGTGCTGCCGGTCCAGCGGGATCTGGAACCGCAGCGCCAGGTGCCGGACCAGCTTGGCCGAGGTCCGGTACATCGCCTCGGTGTACCAGGTGCCGTGGCCGGCGAAGCCCTCGTGCTCGATGCCGATGGACTTGGCGTTGACGTACCAGTTGCCGGCGTGCCAGCCGACGTCCTTCGCCTTGATGTGCTGGGCGACGTAGCCGTCCACCGAGCGCAGCGTGTAGTGCCAGCCCAGGTAGGTCTTGTCCTTGACCAGGTTCACGCTCGGGCCGAAGTAGCCCTCGGTGTCGTGGATGACGATGTACTCGATCTTCTGCTGCGCCGGCCGGTTGCCGAGGTCGTGGTTGCCGTAGGTCACCTCGCCGGTCTTCGGGACGACGTACTCCGCGTACGGCGCGGGGATCCACTCGCAGGCGAGGCGGACCGGGCACTCCAGGCCGTCCGGGCGCTCCGCGCGGCGCAGCCCGAGCCGGTGCAGCCCGGACTCGTCGGGGGTCACCTGGCGCGCGGTGAGGGTCACCCGCTGGCCGTCGTCGGTGGTCCGGCTGGCCCCGATGCTGATCTGGTCGTACACCTCGTCGGCGAAGGCCGCCGCCGCGTCCTCGGTGTCCGCGCCGGAGTACCGGGCCACCGCGCCGTACCAGGCCGCCGGGTCGCTGTCGGCGCCGACCGGCGCGGCCAGTTCCTTCTGGTACGACGCGAGCAGCGCCGCCCCGCCGCGGATGTTGGCGGTGGCGTCGGTGCGCAGCGTCTCCTCGGCCACGCCGGTGAGCGCGGCGGCGGCGTCGAGGGTCTGCAGGGACGCCTGCGGCAGGTCGTCGCCGGTCGCCTCGGCGGCGGCCGACGTGTCGACCACCAGCGGCCGGGCGTCGTCGCCCCGGGGGTCCTCGTTCTCGTCGACGTGTGAGCTGCCGGGGGTCGAGGCGACCTGTTCGGCGTCGGTCAGGTGCATCGGCCCGTAGCCGCCGCTGGTGCTCGGCTGGCCGGGGTGGGTGTCCCAGCGGGACTCCAGGTACGACACGCCGAGCAGGACGCTCTCCGGCACGCCGTACTCGGCCGCCGCGGCGGCGTACTGCTGCTGGCGGTCGGCGGACCCGGCGGCCAGGGGCTCGGCGGCGACGGGTCCGGTGCTGAGAAGGGCGGTCGCCGCAGCCACGGCGGTGGCGAGCAGAACTCGTCTGCTCGGCGGCAAGGGTGGACGGAGCATCGAACCTCCAGGTCGGGCGGAAGTCACTGCGTGCTCACCCTCACCCCACCCATGGCGTTGGGTCAATACCTTTCCCCACAGTGATGTTGAGTGAAGGAAACCTTCACCAGCGCGGCCCATGCGAATTCGGGTACGGAGTGTCACGGCGCCCCGGGTTGCGGATTGATAACGGCGCTCTCTACTCTGGTCAATCGTCGACCGGAATGTGCATCGCCCAACCCGGGTGGTGACGGTCCGACACCGCCGAGTCGCCTCCGGGCGAGCCGGGGACCCAGTTACCTGGGGTGAATCCGCAGCACTGCGGTAGGGCGGCTCCCTTCCCGTCCGAACCCGTCAGCTAACCCGGTAGGCGGCCAGCGAAGAAGGAGTCAGGAAGCCCGGTGGCACACCATGCCCCGCGGCGACCGTCGGTCCGGTCGAACGACCGGATGACGGCTGCGCCGCGTCCACACTGGTCCCGCTTCACCACCGCCCTCGCCGCCCTGGCCGGTACCGCCGTCATCCTGACCGGCGGCGCCACGGCGGCCCACGCCGACCCGTCGGTCGCCGAGATCGAGCGCCAGATCGACCAGGACTGGAACAAGCTCGAACCGATCATCGAGCAGCACAACGCCACCCGTCAGGACCTCGCCGCCAAGCGGAAGCAGGCCGAGGCCCTGGCCAAGCAGATCGCCCCGTTGCAGCTCCAGGTCGACCTCGCCATGGGTCAGGTCGGCGGCCTCGCCGCCGACGCGTACAAGGGCGACAACCTGTCGACGGTGAACGCGCTACTGGGCAGCCGGTCGCCGAGCGACGTGGTCACGAGCCTCGAACTGCTCGACCGCTTCGCCCACCGCCAGCAGCAGCAGGTACGCAACGTCGTCGAACTCCGCGACGAGCTGGCCGCCAAGAAGAAGCCGCTCGACGAGATGGTCGCCCAGCTGACCCGGACCGAGGCCCAGCTCGCGACGAAGAAGAAGCAGATCAACGCCGAGATCGCCAAGCTGGACAAGCTCCGCCTCAAGATCTACGGCAGCGGTGGCGGCGGCCCGCTGCGGCCCGCGCCCTGCCCGTCCGGCTACCCGGGCGGCCCCGCCGGGGTCGCGGTCAAGTTCGCCTGCGCCCAGATCGGCAAGATCTACGTCTGGGGCGCCGCCGGCCCGGACCACTTCGACTGCTCCGGCCTGACCATGGCCGCCTGGGCCAAGGCCGGCGTCTCGCTGCCGCACAACGCCCGGCAGCAGCACGACGTCACCCGCCGGGTCAGCCGGAGCGAGCTACGCGCCGGTGACCTGGTCTTCTACTACAGCGACCTGCACCACGTCGGCATGTACGTCGGCGGCGGCTGGGTGGTGCACGCCTCCCAGTCCGGCAAGCCGATCACGATGAAACGCGTCGACGACGGCCAGATCAACAGCTACGGCCGACCGGGCTGATCCACCGGAAGGGGCTCCCGCGTGGCGGGGGCCTCTTCCGCGGTCAGCGGGTCGGCCAGATGCGCCAGAGATGCCATGCGGGCTTGGCTCTCACTGGTGGCGATGGTCGTCGTGCCTCTCACCTGCGGCGGGAGTGGTGAAGCGTGGGGGACATCGGTGGCCGGTCGCGAACCTGTGACGGCCTGGAGACGGCCTGGCGGTCGCGGAAACCGAACGCCACGCCTGCTCCGCTGACCGGAATCGAAGCGCACTGTCAGCTTGGGAATCTCACAAGATCGGCTCGGAGCGTGGCGGTACGCCTGTTCGACGCGCTCTCAAGTGGCCTGGTGTGGCCCCCGGTGACACCATGTTGTGGCCCGCGGATGGCCCGGCGGGTCCTCTGATCCGTAGGAGCGAGCTGGGCGGGCTCCTTCCCCGCCTGCCTCCTCGCCGGGTCAGCGCCGGCGTTCCCGGCCAAGCGCAGAGTTGCGCTTCGCTGGGGTCAAGCTGGGGTCAGCCGACCTGTTCAGATCAACGTCGGAGGGCCCTGCTCGCTGGCCCCTCGGATTACGAATAATCGAGGCATGATCGCGCGCCCGTCAGGCTGGTGCCTGCTGAAGGTGGAAGCCGTAGAGTTGATCGAGGACGATTTCCCGGGGCGGGTTCCGGTGCACCTGGTCGACGCTACGCACGTGCCCAGGACCTTCGAAGACAAGATCCCGATCTTCTTCCTTGGAGACGAGCCTACGTCGGCCACGCGCTTCCCGGTGCCGGCGCATATCCGCTGCCAGGTGCTCCGAACCGAGCGGCACGCCGATGGGCGAGAAGTGCTGGTCGTCTCGACTGCCGTCGACGGCGTGGAGACCGTTGACGGGCTCCATGAGTTTCGAGTGCGCCCTGATCAGGTCGAGCAGCCCACGGCCGACTAGCTACGGCCGTAGCGCACAGTCTGGACGCCGAACCTTCAGTTTGGAAGGACGAAGATCATCGCCAGCAAGCACCTGGTGGGCCAGGTCAAGGCAAAGAGTGTGTGACCGCTCGTGCCCCCTGGTGACCCGTCCGGTGAACCGACTACTGGCACGTGGGTTGGCACGGCGACCTACGCGCCCACCGCTGCCTTGCAAAGATCAAGACTGGTGTCGGCCGTGGTCGATGGCTGCCGTTGACCTGCTCGTCCCGTCGTCTCGCGTCGGCCTGTGACCGGGTCAGTCGGCCGGCTTAGCTGTACGGATGGCTGTACGGTTTCGGGATGGAGCGCGCGCAATTGATCTCCCTGCTCACCGATCGGGATGGGGCGTTCGAGGCATGCCGTGGGGCAGTCGAGCGCGGTGCGTCCTTCGACGTATTCGATGGTTCGCTGCCGGCGAGCCACTTCGCGGAGATCTATCGGGGTCGGCAGATACACACCCGGGAGAGGGGCATTCCGACTCTTGGCTTCGCTGAAGCCGTCGAAGTACTGTATGCCCTTCGTGAACAGCCGTTACGAGTCGGACGCGTCAGACTGAGCGATCCGCCGTACTACTTCCAACTGTTCTTGTCAGCCGACGAGTCTGCCGTTGTTGCCTGCATTGGGGTCGATCAACAGCACCAACAAGCTCAGCGCGCTCGACAGGCCACGTCGGAGAATCTCCACGAAGGCTAGCCAGACGCCCGCTGGGCACTTCGTCCCGGCGGAGCCTGCGCCGCTGCCGACGTCATGTGAAACCGCCAGTTTGGAAGGACGAAGATCTGGCCGACATGGCGCTGGTGGGCCAGGTCAAAGCAGGGCGCGCGTGACCGTTGGTGCCCCCTGGTGACCGTCCGTGGTACTGGTTACTGGCACGTGGATGGCACAAGCAACTGAGGAATGATGAGACGGTGATCTCACTGGAATCTGCCCGACAGATCGCCGAACAGTTCCTGGATGCCGAGGTCAGAGGACGTTTTAGTTATCCGGTGGTCATCGTGAACTACGCCGCCGAGGACCTCAACGACGTGTACGTCTTTCCCTACGACGGGAAGGCGTACGTCGAAGCCGATGACTTGCATCAGGCGATGGCCGGTAATGCCCCACTCGTGGTACGTATTCAGCTTGAGAGAGCGGCGGGCATCCACGGGCCGGTGGTGAACAGCTGTTTGAGCACGTCGAGTGCGTCCTGGCCGTGTTTGGCGGCGGTGGATAGGTAGGAGCGGACGGCGGCGAAGT
>NZ_QGKS01000255.1 GCF_003172935.1 Micromonospora sicca
GGGGGCGGGTCGCGGCGCGGGACCGGATCGCACGGGGGTGGGCGAGGTGCGCGGGCGGCGCGACGAAACGCCGGGGGCGCCGGGCGGTGGCAGCCACCTTCGGGCCGGCGCGCCCGTCGCTGGCCGCCACGGCCGGCCCGGACGGGGTGTGACCGGGTATGCGCGCGGAGCCGACTAGGCTGGCATACCGTGCTCGTACTGGTGGTGGACTCCTCGACGCCCGCGGTGACCGCGGCGTTGGTCGAGGTCTCGGCGGACGGCGTCGTGACCCGCGCGCAGCGGTGCACGGTCGACGCCCGGGCGCACGGTGAGCTGCTCGCCCCGCAGGTCGACGCGGTGCTGGCCGCCGCCGACGCCCGCCCCGCCGACCTGGCCGCGATCGTCGCCGGGCTCGGCCCCGGGCCGTTCACCGGGCTGCGGGTGGGCCTGGTCACCGCCGCCACCATGGGTCAGGTACTCGGCATCCCCACGTACGGCGTCTGCTCGCTGGACGGGATCGGCCACCCGGTGGCGGCCGGCGAGCCGGTTCTGGCCGCCAGCGACGCCCGCCGCCGGGAGATCTACTGGGCCGTCTACGACGGCGCCGGCCAGCGGATCGCCGGGCCGAACGTGGACGCCCCCGCGGTCGCCGCCGAGCGCGCCCGCGACCTGGCCGTCACCGTGGCCGCCGGCGACGGCGCGCACCGGTACGCGGACGTCCTCGGCCTGCCGCTGAGGGCCGAGCCGCGCTACCCGGACGCGACCGTGCTCGCCACGCTGGCCGCCGAGCGGATCCGGGCCGGCGCCCCCGGCGAGCCGCTCACCCCGCTCTACCTGCGCCGCCCGGACGCGGTGGCGGCAACCGGGCACAAGCCGGTCCTACCGTGAGCGCGAGCAGCGAGCCGGTACGGCTGAGCCGGTTCCGCTGGTGGCACATCGACCAGGTGCTGCCGATCGAGGCGGACCTCTTCGGCGTCGAGCAGTGGTCCCCGGCGATGTTCTGGAACGAGCTGGCCCACGGGCACCACTACCTGGTCGCCACCGACGACGACGGTACGGTGCTCGGCTACGCCGGGCTCATTGTGGCGCCACCCGACGAGGCCTGGGTGCAGAACATCGCGGTCCGCCGGGACGCCCAGCGCCGGGGCATCGGCCGGCTCCTGCTGGAGGCGCTGCTCGCCGAGGCGGACCGGCGCGGCGCTCGCAGCACCCTGCTGGAGGTCGCGGCGGACAACGCCCCGGCCCAGCGGCTCTACGCCAGCTACGGCTTCGAGCCGATCGGGGTGCGGCGCGGCTACTACCAACCGAGCAACACCGACGCGCTGGTCATGCGGCGCAACGAGGATTGATGAGCATGGCTGACGAACCCCTGATCCTCGGCATCGAGACCTCCTGCGACGAGACCGGCGTGGGCATCGTGCGCGGGCACACCCTGCTCGCCGACGCGATCGCCTCCAGCGTCGACGAGCACGCCCGGTTCGGCGGCGTGGTGCCCGAGGTGGCCAGCCGGGCCCACCTGGAGGCCATCGTCCCGACCATGGAGCGGGCGCTCGCCGAGGCGGGGGTGACCATCACCGACATCGACGCGATCGCGGTCACCTCCGGCCCGGGCCTGGCCGGCGCGCTGCTGGTGGGCGTGGCCGCGGCCAAGGGCTACGCCGTCGCCGCCGAGAAGCCGGTGTACGGGGTGAACCACCTCGCCGCGCACGTCGCCGTGGACACCCTGGAACACGGGCCGCTGCCCGAGCCGGCGATCGCCCTGCTGGTCTCCGGCGGGCACTCGTCGCTGCTGCTCGTCGACGACCTGGCCCGCGGGGTCACCCCGCTCGGCTCGACCATCGACGACGCCGCCGGTGAGGCGTTCGACAAGGTGGCCCGGCTGCTCGGGCTGCCCTTCCCCGGCGGCCCGTGGATCGACCGGGAGGCCCGGGCCGGCGATGCCGGGGCCATCGGCTTCCCGCGCGGCCTCACCGCCGCCAAGGACCTCGCCGCCCACCGGTACGACTTCTCCTTCTCCGGCCTGAAGACCGCGGTGGCCCGCTGGGTGGAGGCGCGGCAGCGGGCCGGCGAGCCGGTGCCAGTGGCCGACGTGGCCGCGTCCTTCCAGGAGGCGGTCTGCGACGTGCTGGTCGGCAAGGCGCTGGACGCCTGCCGGACGAACGGCGTCGAGACGCTGGTGATCGGCGGCGGAGTGGCTGCCAACTCCCGGCTGCGGGCGATGGCCGAGCACCGGGCGGCGAAGCAGGGCGTCCGGGTCCGGGTGCCGCGCCCGAAGCTCTGCACCGACAACGGCGCGATGGTGGCCGCGCTCGGCTCGCACCTGGTGGCCTCGGGCGTCGCGCCGAGCCGCCTCGACCTGCCCGCCGACTCCGCCATGCCGCTGACCGTGGTCAGCGTCTGACATGCCGCCCGCCGCTGACGAGAGGGACGACGTGATCGTACGGATGTGGGAGGCGCGCGCCGAGCCGTACGGCTTCGCCGACCTGATCACCTGGGTCTGCGACACCGCCCTGCCCGAGTTCGAGCACGACCCGCTGCACCTGTCCAGCGAGGTCTTCTCCTCCACCGACCACCGGCTGGTGGTGATCTCCAAGTGGCGGAGCAGCCCCCGGGACCTGCCGGAGCCGCCGATGCGGCTGGTGGCGCGGCCCCCGCACTCCTGGGACTTCACCCAGGTCGACCGCTGACCCGACGGCCGGCGGTCGACCTGGGGCCGGTCAGACCTGGATGGTGGGCGCCGGGTTGGGCCGGTCGCTGATCGAGGGATCGGTGCCGATCTGGAACGACGGCAGGAACTCCAACCGACCGTCCGCCTTGTACACCACCGGCACCGAACCGGCCATCATGTACGACATGTCGCCGCCGACCAGGAACTCCCGGGCGCCCACCTCGAACACGTAGAACGCGTCGTTCTCGACGATCTTGCGGTCGTCCAGGCAGTAGGTGCCGATCGGCCAGTCCGGCTCGGTCGCCCGGCGGACGATGTCCCGGGCCTGCTCGTAGGTGACAGCCATGACGCGTGATCCTAACCGGGTGGCCGGACGAACTCGGTGAGCCCGCCGGGCATGGGGATGTCGTCCAGCCGGACGAACGAGGTGCTGTGGCCCTTGGCGAAGTAGTCGGCGACGTCCCGGCCGGCGTTCTGGCCGTCGATGAAGCGGACCTTGCCGCCGACGTTCTCCACGTTGAAGACGTGCCCACCGCCGTTGTTCCAGCGGATCGCGACGACGCCGCGGGAACCGGGGCCGAAGTTCTGGAAGGCCTGCTCGATGTCACCCTGGCCGCCGGTGCTGAACCGGCGGCCCCAGGTGTTCTCGATGTCGCCGATCGAGCGGCCGCCCCAGTTGTGGAACTGCTTCGGCAGCGCGGTCGCCTCGACGTCGATGCCCCGCCGGCGCAGCTCGTACGTCTGCACGCAGTGGGTGCAGTTCGCCGAGTAGTCCGGGTGGGGCGGGTTGAACTTCGGGTTGACCCGCTTGAGGTCGTGCGCGATCTGCCGCTCGACCTTGCGGGCGGCCCGCTTGGCACCGACCTTGCGGGCCAGCTTGAGCAGCCGTTTGGCCTGCTCCAGGATCTGCTTGAGCACCGTGCGGACCTGCTGCACGATCATCTTGATCAGGCGTTGGCAGATCATCCGGGTGGCGGCGATGAAGCCGGGCACGGTGGTGGTGGAGGCGCCGACGGTGGCGATCGCGGCGGCGAGCGCAATGGTCACCTGGACCAGCAGGATGATCAGTTGGACGATGAAGGCGATCTTCATGGCCAGTGTCATCGCCGCGAAGATCATCAGCACCGCGCCGATGAGCTGCGCGGCGATCGCGTCCTCCAGCAGCCGCAGCTGCGGGCCGTCCTCCCGCCGCCACCACGCCTCGAACGCGTCGACGGTGTCGCCGGTGTTGTACCGGCCGACCGCGTCGGCGGCCCCGTTGGCGCGTTCCGCGGCGGCCTGCAACGTCATCCCGAAGGACAACCACTGCTGTCCGGCGGCGAAGAGCAGCTCCTCGTCGGCCTGCGGCCACTCCAGACCGATCCAGCTCAGCGGCTCGGTCAGCTCGGCCGGAAGTTCGAGACCCACCGGTCAGGCTCCCAACCGGCCGTGCAGCGAGGTGAAGAGCGCGTCCGACTGCTGGTCGACCTCGACCACCTGCTGCGCCCAGTCGGCCAGCCCCTCGGCGGCGGTGATCAGCAGCTGCACGTGCGAGCCGTACGTCTCCAGCGCGTGCGACAGCACCTCGGTGTACGCCGCCCCGAAGACCGTGCCCGGCTCGTCGGCGCCCCACGGGTTCTGCGTGGTCACCGTGGCCTCCAGGGCGCCCAGGCCGGTCTCCAGCTCCACCGCCACCCCGGCGATCTGCTGGGCCGCCCCGGCCAGCACCTCCGGCTCGGTGTGCATCGGCTTCATCATCGCGGCGCCGCCCCGCCCATCCGGTCCAGCCGGTCCGCGATCTGCTGCGCCGCCGCGGTCAGGTCGTCCAGCCGGCGCTGCGCGCCGAAGCCGAGGTCGTTGAGGAGCGGACCGAGCCCCTGCGGCAGCGTCACCGGCTGCGCGGCGAGCTGCTCCTGCAGGGCGGCCTGCAACGCGGCGCGGGCGGTGCCGAACGCCTCGCGGATCGCGGCCGCCAGATCCTCGGCGGGCAGCCGCATGACGCGCGGGTCGAGGTCGAGGGCGGTCAGGTCCCCGGTGCCGTCCAGCTCGACGTGCACCAGGCCGCCCGCCGCGTCACCGGATCCCCGGGCGGCGGTGAAACGGCCCAGCGGGCCGTCCGGTCGGTCGTACTGGTCGGTCACGCGGCCACCCCGTTCCCCGGTCGACTGTGGAGGGACCCGGACCCGCCGCATCCCGCCGGAAGCCTAGCGACCATTGGCGAACGGGGTGGTCCCGCCATCCTCGTCGGCGGTGCGACCTGCGTCGCACACCGCGCTGACCGGCGGGAATTCGGATGCGGGGGACCGTCGAGGCCGCCTAGCGTCGGGTCGCCATGCGTTTCTCACCGGCCGGCGATCCCGGCATCCCCGACGACCGGTCCGCCACCCGCTACCTGCTGTGGCTGGCCGGCCGGCACCCGTTCCTCTTCGGCTCCGGCATCGCGCTGGGCATCGTCTGGATGGTCGCCCAGGCGCTGATGCCGGCCGCGGTGGGCCGGGCGGTCGACGCCGGCCTCGCCCACCGGGACCCGGACGCCCTGCTGACCTGGGGCGCCGTGCTGCTGGGGCTGGGCGTGCTCCAGGCGGTGGCCGGGATCCTGCGGCATCGCTGCGCGGTGCACAACTGGCTGGCCGCCGCGTACCGGACCGTGCAGGTGACCGTCGAGGCCACCAACCGGCTGGGCGCCGCGCTGCCCCGCCGGGTCGTCGCCGGCGAGGTGGTCAGCATCGGTACGGCCGACATCGAGCACATCGGCAGCGCCGTCGACATCACCGCGCGGGGCGCCGGTTCGATCGTCGCCGTCGGCACCGTGGCGCTGATCCTGCTGGACGCCTCGGTGCCGCTCGGGCTGGTGGTGGTGCTCGGCGTGCCGCTGCTGATGGGCCTGGTCGGGCTGCTGATCCGGCCGCTGCACCGGCAGCAGCAGGCGTACCGGGACTCGGAGGGGCGGCTGACCGCCCGGGCCGGTGACATCGTCTCCGGGCTGCGGGTGCTGCGCGGCGTGGGCGGCGAGCCGGTGCTCTCGGCGCGCTACCGGGCGCAGTCCCAGGCGCTGCGCGCCGACGGCCTCCGGGTGGCCCGGGTGGAGTCGCTGCTGGAGGCGGCGCAGGTGCTGCTCCCCGGCGCGTTCGTGGTGCTGGTGACCTGGCTCGGCGCCCGCTTCGCGCTGCGCGGTGAGATCAGCGCCGGCCAGCTCGTCGCCTTCTACGGCTACACCGCCTTCCTGGTCAGCCCGCTGCGCAACCTGACCGAGGCGGCGGACAAGCTGACCCGGGGGCACGTCGCCGCCCGGCGGGTGGTGCGGCTGCTCCGGCTCACTCCGGAGCTGGTCGATCCGGCCCACCCGGCGGCGCTGCCCGCCGGCCCCGGTGAGCTGGTCGACGTGCAGTCCGGGCTGGTGGTGCGACCGGGCCGGTTCACCGCGCTGGCCGCCAGTGCCCCGGAGGACGCGGCTGCGATCGCCGACCGGCTCGGCCGGTACGCCGACGGCGACGTGACGCTGCACGGCGTACCGCTGCGGGACCTGGCGGTGGCGACGGTGCGCGAGCGGATCCTGGTGGCCGACAACGACGCGCACCTCTTCACCGGCCCGATCCGGTCGGAGCTGGATCCGCACGACGCGGCCGACCGGGCGGCGGTCGAGGCGGCGCTGGTCGCGGCGAGCGCGACGGACATCGTCGAGGCCCTGCCCGACGGGCTGGACGGCCGGGTGGCCGAGCGGGGACGGGAGTTCTCCGGCGGGCAGCGGCAGCGGCTGCGGCTGGCGCGCGCGTTGGTCGCCGACCCGGAGACGCTGGTGCTGGTGGAGCCGACCAGCGCGGTGGACGCGCACACCGAGGCGCGGATCGCCGAGCGGCTCGGCGCGGCCCGGCGCGGCCGGACCACGCTGGTCTGCACCACCAGCCCGCTGGTGCTGGGCCGGGCCGAGCACGTGGTCTTCGTGGAGGACGGCAAGGTGGTGGCCGAGGGCCGGCACGACGAACTGCTCGCGGCCGAGCCGCGGTACGCGGCCACGGTCAGCCGGGAGGAGGAGCGATGAGCAACGCGCTGCCCGTCGCCGACGCCGACCAGGTCCGTCGGTACGCGCGCACGCTGGTCCGCCGGCACCCGCGCGGCCTGGCCGGGGCGCTCGGCCTGCACGCCCTCGCCGCGGCGGCCGGCCTGGTGGCGCCCCGGCTGCTGGGCGACCTGGTGGAGGGCATCTCACGCGGCGTGTCGGCGGTCACCGTCGACCGGGTCGCGCTGGCCATCGCGGCTTTCGTGGTCGTCCAGTCGGTGCTGGTGCGGTTCGCGCACCTCGCCTCGGCCCGGCTCGGCGAGCGGGTCCTGGCCGAGCTGCGGGAGGACTTCGTGGACCGGGTGCTGGCCCTGCCGCTGTCCACGGTGGAGCGGGCCGGCACCGGTGACCTGCTCACCCGGACCTCGCGGGACGTCTCGGCGTTGTCCCGGACGCTCCGGTTCGCGGTGCCGGAGACGCTGATCGCGGTGGTGACGGTCGTGCTGGTCCTCGGCGCGCTGCTGCTGACCGGCCCGCTGCTGGCGCTGCCCTGCCTGCTCGCGGTCCCGGTGCTGTGGGCCGGCACCCGCTGGTACCTGCGCCGGGCGCCGGCGGGTTACCTGCGGGAGAACGCCGCCTACTCGGACATCACCGACGGGATCAGCGAGACGGTGGAGGGGGCGCGGACCACGGAGGCGCTGCGCCAGCAGGCCCGCCGCCGGGCCCGTAGCGACGCCGACATCCGCCGGTCGTACGCGGCCGAGCGCTACACCCTCAACCTGCGTACGGTCTTCTTCCCGGTCGCCGAGATCGGGTACGTGGTGCCGGTGGTCGCCACCCTGGTGATCGGCGGCTGGTTCCACCTGAGGGGCTGGGCCAGCCTGGGTCAGGTCACCGCGGCCACCCGTGCAGCAGCTGGTCGACCCGATCGACCGGCTGCTCTCCTGGCTGGACGAGCTGCAGGTCGGTGGCGCCTCGATGGCCCGCCTGCTCGGGGTGGCCGTCGACGGCCCGTCGGCGCCGGCCACGACTGCCGGGTCCGCTCCGCCGGGCGGGGAGCGCCGGCTGGCCGCCCGGGACGTCCGGTACGCCTACCGGGAGGGTCACGACGTGCTGCACGGGGTGACCCTGGTGCCGCGGCCGGGGGAGAAGCTGGCCATGGTGGGCCCGTCCGGCGCGGGGAAGTCCACGTTGGGGCGGCTGCTGGCCGGGGTGCACGCACCCCGCTCCGGTTCGGTGACGGTGGACGGCCGGCCCCTGGCCGAGCTGCCCCTGGCGGAGCTGCGCACCCACGTCGCCCTGGTCAGCCAGGAGCATCACGTCTTCATCGGCACCCTGGCGGAGAACGTGGCGATGGTCCGGCCGGAGGCGGGCGACGCCGAGGTCCGGGCGGCGCTGGCGGCCGTCGACGCGCTGGGCTGGGCGGAGGCGCTGCCGGAGGGGCTGGCGACGCCGGTCGGCTCGGGCGGGCATCCGCTCTCCCCGGCGAAGGCGCAGCAGCTCGCGCTGGCCCGGCTGGTCCTCGCCGACCCGCACACCCTGGTGCTGGACGAGGCGACCTCGCTGATCGACCCGCACGCCGCCCGGGAGTTGGAACGTTCGCTCGCCGCCGTGCTCGACGGTCGGACGGTGATCGCGATCGCGCACCGGCTCTTCTCCGCGCACGACGCGGACCGGGTGGCGGTGGTCGAGGACGGCCGGATCACCGAGCTGGGCTCGCACGACGAGCTGGTCGCGGCGGACGGCTCGTACGCGGCCCTGTGGCGGTCCTGGCACGGCTGACGGAGGCGACCGGTCCCCGCCGGGGTGGCGGGGGCCGGTCGGTGACGGTGCTCCGGGTGGCCTGCCGCGCCCCGGCGTCAGCTGCGGCGCAGGATGCGGTACGTCGCGATGCCGCCGGTGCCGAGGGCGGCGAGGAAGACCAGCCAGACGACGGTGGTGCTGACCTCGGCGGCGCGGCCGCCGCTGCCGACGTTGGCGGCTGCCGCGGCGACCAGCGAGTCGCTCTGCGCCGGGGGCAGCGCGGCGGGCGGCAGCTGCTGCCAGCGGACCAGCCCGGTGCTCTCCAGCATCGCCATGTGGTCGGAGACGAACTTGTTGGCCTCGTCGGCGAGCTTGCGGACGGTGGCGTCCCGGGTGCTGGCCCGGACCGCCCCGATCACCGGGAAGATCTTGCCGTGGGCGACCCGGAGCCGGGTGACGAAGATCTGGTCGAAGCGGGCGCCGGTCGCGTTCTGCATCTCGCCCAGCCACCCCTTCTGCTCGGTGGTCGGGTCGGTCGGCAGGGTGGCGCCCAGCTTGTTGGCGGCGTTCACCACGAGCTGGTCGAGGACGCCGTGCTGCCGGGAGATCTCCGCCCCGATCTCGCGTACCCGGGGCGACTGGCCCTTCTCGGCGGCCATCTGCCCGGCCGGCATCTCCCAGAGCCCGGCCAGCCGTACGCCGTTGAGCAGGGTCATGTCGGCGGCGTTCAGCTGCGCGCCGGGCGCGGCCACGGCCACCCCGGGGAGGACGCCGAGCCCCGCGACGAGCGTGATGAGCAGCAGCGCCACCCGGCGGGTCCGGTGCGCTGGCCGGCGGCGTGCGGATTGCAGCGGTGCCATTGTTGCGGTGCCTCCTCGGTCCGGACCGAACGCGGGTGTCGCGGGCGTCCGCACCCCGTCGGCCGCCCGTCCGCACACTGGTACGGATCACCGGCGCGATCAGTTCACCGGCCGGGCCGTGGCCCGCCCCGTCAGACCTCCAGCGGGTCCGCGAGCAGCCGCTCGAAGGCCAGTTCGGCCGCCCCGACCAGGGCGGCGTCCCGCCCCAGTTGCGGGGTGCGGAGCCGGACGTGCTCCAGGCACGCCGAGAGGCCCACCGAGTTGAGCCGGCTGCGCACCTGCGCCGCCGCCGCGAGGTAGAGGTCCCGCATGGTTCCCCCGAAGATCACCATCTCCGGATTGAAGATGTTGACCAGGTTCCCCACGCCGAAGCCCAGCCAGTCGCCGACCTGCCGTACCGCCGCCTGGGCCCGGGCGTCCCCCCGGTCGGCGGCGTCGATGACCGCGAGCACCGCCTCCCGGCCGGAGGCCGCCGGGCGACCGGCGGCGTGCAGGAGCGCGTACTCGCCGATCTCGGTCTCCCAGCAGCCGCGCGACCCGCACTCGCAGCGGGACCCGTTCCGGTTGACCACCATGTGGCCCACCTCGCCGCCGTAGCCGCCGTGCCCGGTCAGCCGGCGGCCGCCGGCGATGATGCCGGCGCCCACGCCGACGTCCCCGTACAGGTAGATGACGTTGTCGCGCCCGGCCGCGGCGCCGCGGGCGTGTTCGGCGAAGGCGCAGACGTCGGCCACGTTGGCCACCACGACGGGCGTCTCCGCGTCGAGTTCGGCGGCCAGGGTGGCGCCGATCGGCTCGTTGACCCAGCCGGTGTGCGGGCTGAGCCGGACCAGGCCGTCGTCGCGGCGCACCATGCCGCAGACCGCGATCCCGGCCCCGACGCAGATCGTCCCCGGCGGCACCGCCGGTTGCATCTCCTTGAGCGCCCCGGCCAGCAGCGGCGCGGTCTCCGCCGCGACCAGACCGCGCGGCCGGCTCAGCTCCCGCCGATCGAGTACGACGCCACCGAGCCCGACCCGGGCGGCCTGCAACCGGTCCACCTCGATGCTGAACGCCCACGCGTGGACCCGGGCGGACTCGGGCCGGACGACCAGCGAGGGGCGCCCGGCCCGCCCCCGCTGCTTCGGGGTCGCCTCGCTGACCAGTCCGGCGTTGGCCAGGTCCGCGGTCAGCGCGCCGATGGTGCTGCGGTTGAGCCCGAGGGCGGAGGTGAGTTCGGCCCGGGACATCGCCCCGTGGACGTGGACGTGGCGCAGCAGCGCGCCGAGATTCTGCCGGCGAATCTCCTCCTGGCTCGGACCCGCGCGCATCGCCGGCCTCAGCGGTTTCCGGTCGCGAGGGCGCGGCGCCGGGACAGCGCGTCGACCCCGGCGGCGAGCAGCAGCACCAGCCCGGTGAACAGGTACTTCACCCCGGAGCTCGCATCCATCAGGCCCATGCCGTTGTCGATGACCGCGACCACCGCGCCGCCGAGCACCGCGTCGACCACCCGGCCCTTGCCGCCGAAGAGGCTGGTGCCGCCGATCACCGCCGCGCCGACCGCGTAGAGCAGCACGTCGCTGCCGCCGGTCCGGGCGTCCACCGAGCTGAACCGGCTGGCCGCCACGATGCCGCCGACCGCCGCCATCGAGGAGCAGACCACGAAGACGGAGATCCGGATCCGGTCGACGCTGATGCCGGCCCGGTGGGCGGCCTCCCGGTTCCCGCCCACCGCGTAGATGTGCCGCCCGTACGCGGTGCGGGACAGCACGAAGCTCAGCGCGACGAGCAGTACCCCGACCAGGGGCACGACGACCGGCATGCCGCGGTTCGAGCTGATCAGGCTGTTCAGGCTGCGTTCCATGTTGAGCACGTACACGGCGACGCCGACGACGGCGGCGAGGCTGCCGATCCGGAGCAGCACCATCGACATCGGATCGGTCGCCAGGTCCCGGGCCCGGCGGTTGCGGTACCGGAGCAACTGGGTGGCGGCGTACCCGCCGACGGCGGCCGCGGCGAGCAGCCAGCCGACCACCGGCGGCAGGTTCCGGTTCTCGATGGCGACGATGGGGGCGGCCTGGACCGAGACGTTGGTGCCGCCCTTGATCAGCATCAGCATGATGCCCTGGAAGGCGAGGAACGCGGCGAGCGTGACCACGAAGGACGGAATGCCGACCTTCGCCACCAGGAAGCCGAGCACCAGGCCGATGGCCGCGCCGGTGGCGAGGGCGGCGAGGGTGGCCACGTACCACGGGTACCCCTGCAGGGTCAGCAGGTTGGCCAGCACGGCCGCGCAGACCCCGCTCGCGAAGCCGGCGGACAGGTCGATCTCGCCCACCAGCAGGACGAACACCAGCCCCATCGCGATCAGGACGACGGCCGCCCCCTGGGTGAACAGGTTCGCGAAGTTGCCGGCGGTGAGGAAGTTGGGCCGCAGGACCGAGAAGAACACGCAGAGCACGACCAGACCGAGGATCGCCGGCAGGGCGCCCATCTCACCGCCCCGCAGGCGGGCGAGGTAGCCGCGTACGTGGGCGCCGAGACCGGTCCGCGGGGCGGCCGTCTCCGGCTGGGGGTGGGCCAGGTCGGCTTGGGTGATCATTTCTCGGCTCCCGTCGTCCCGGTGCCCCGGTAACCGTTGGCGTTCCTGCCGGCCGTGCCGAGCGAGCCACTGCGCCCCGAGGTGATCAGCTCGACCACCTGGGCGTGCGTGACGTCGGTGGTCCGGACCTGGGCGACCATCTGACCGAGGTAGAGGGTCGCGATCCGGTCGGAGACGGCGAAGACGTCGTTCATGTTGTGCGAGATGAGGACGACGGCCAGCCCGTTGTCGGCGAGCCGCCGGACCAGTTCGAGGACCTGGGCGGTCTGCGCCAGGCCGAGGGCCGCCATCGGTTCGTCGAGGATGACCAGCCGGCTGTTCCAGAGCACCGCCTTGGCGATCGCCACCGTCTGGCGTTGGCCGCCCGAGAGGCTGGACACGTGCTGGCGCAGTGAACTGATCGTGCGGATGGAGAGCCCGGCGAGCGTCTTGGCGGCCAGTTCCTCCATGGCCGGCTCGTCGAGGACGAGGCCGGAGCGCCGTTCCCGGCCGAGGAACATGTTCTGCACGATGTCGAGGTTGTCGCAGAGCGCGAGATCCTGGTACACCACGTCGATGCCGAGCCCGGCGGCGTCCCGGGGACCGTTGACGGTCACCGGCCGTCCCTCGAAGAAGAACTCGCCGGCGTCGGTGCCGTAGATGCCGCTGATGCACTTGACCAGCGTCGACTTTCCGGCTCCGTTGTCGCCGACGAGCGCGGTCACCTGGCCCGGATACACCGAGAAGGCGACGTCGCGGAGCACCTGCACGGGGCCGAAGCTCTTGTCGACGCCACGCAGTTCCAACAGGGGTGTCTCGGACACGGGGTGTCTCCTTCAGTTCAGCCGATGCCGGCCCGGGCGCACAGCTCGGCGTACTTCGCGGTGCACACGTCGGCCTTGTCGACGTAGCCGTCCGCGATGACGTTCTTCACCGTCTCCTTGGTGATGGCCTGGGCGCCCAGCAGCACGGCGGGGACGTTCCGGTCGCCCTTGGGGTCGTGGAAGGTCTGCTCGGTCTTCTTCTTCTCGCCCCGGGCCAGCGCGATCGCCAGGTCGGCCGCCGCCTCGGCCTCCGTCCTGACCGGCTTGTACACGGTCATGCACTGGTCGCCGGAGAGGATGTGCTGCAGGGCCTGGGCGTCGGCGTCCTGGCCGGTGACGGGGACCTTGCCGTTGAGCTTGTTCTTCGCCAGCACGGAGATGACGGCGTTGGCCAGCCCGTCGTTGGCGGCGACGACGGCGTCGATCCGGCCGTTCGTCTGGGTCAGCATCTGCTCGAAGATGGTGCCGCCGGTGGTGTTGTTCCACTCGGGCACCGACTGGTCGGGGCCCTTGAGGTACTCCTTCGCGTCGTACCTCGGCGCCAGGACCGAGTCGTAGCCCTCCTTGAACTGGGCCGCGTTGTTGTCGGTCGGCGAGCCGTTCAGCTCGGCGACCACCGGCTTCTTCACGCCCTTGTCGGTGAGGCACTTGACCAGGCCCTCGCCCTGGAGCCGGCCGACCGCGACGTTGTCGAAGCTGACGTAGTACTGCGCGGAACCGCCCAGCGTGGGCCGGTCGTAGTCGATGGTGGCGACGCCCTTCTGGGTCGCCTTGTCCAGAACCGCCTTCCCGGTACCCGAGTCGAGATTGGTGATCATCAACGCGGTCACGCCATTCGTGATCATCTGTTCGGCGATGGTGACGAATCGCGCCTTGTCGTTCTGGGCGTTCTGGATGTCGTAGTCCACCCCGGCCGCTTTGAACGCGGCCTCCAGGTATCTGCGGTCCGCGGTCTCCCACCGGTTCGACGAGGCGCTGTCGGGCAGGATGACCCCGATCTTCGGCCTGGGACTGCCCGCGGCGCCGTCACCGGAGTCGGTGCCGCAGGCGGTGAGGTTTCCCGCGGTCAGCAGGCCGACCGCGGCGACGGTGAGGATCCCTCTGCGCATTCTGCACGGTTCCTTTCAAGGGGGACGGAACTCGAGGGGAAGGTGGGTGGGGTGACGAGCCGGTGAGCCGCGGGGTCGCGCTGCCAGCGGTTTGTTGTTCCGGGCAACGTATTGTTCGTCGCTCGGGCGCACAAGACCGTAGTGGCCAGCAGTTTGTTGTTGCCAGTAACAATTCGGCAACGCGGCCGACATTCGACCGCTCCCCCCGTCGCTGGAGGTGGAGCGCCCTGCCCGCGGAATTGGTGTGGATCGGGAATGCCGCCGGCGCAGATATCGACGGTGAGAGATTATTTTGCTGCCAGACCTTGGCCGCCCTCGATGTGGACAGTAAGAAGGTCAGCACCCACCGCTGACCCGCCGGCCGGGCGTCGCGCTCGTGCTCAGCGGCCGGCGAGCGGGGCCGTCACCGCGCCGGTCAGGGCGATCAGGTCGGCGGGGCTCAGTTGGAGCTGGAGTCCGCGGCGCCCCGCGGAGACGTACACGGTCGGGTGGTCCAGCGCCGAGGCGTCGACCACGGTCGGGAGGCGCTTGCGCTGGCCGAGGGGGCTGATGCCGCCGCGGACGTACCCGGTGGCCCGCTCCGCCACCGTGCGGTCGGCCATGGTCGCCCGCTTGCCGCCGACCGCGGCGGCCAGCGCCTTGAGGTCCAGCTCCCCGGTGACCGGGACCACCGCCACGATGAGCCCGCCGTCCACCTCGGTGACCAGCGACTTGAACACCCGCTCCGGCGGGACCCCGAGCGCCGCCGCCACCAGGGCGCCGTAGTTCGGCGCCTCGGGGGAGACGTCGTACGGGTGCGTGCTGTGGCTGATCTTCCGCTTCGCGAGCAGCGCGGTCGCCGGAGTGCCCTGTCCCGCCATGCCGACAAGCTAGCCCGGGCCCGGCCGGCGGGGCGAGCCGAATTCAGGCGGGTACCGGGTGGCCGACGAGCACGGTGGGCGCGCCGGCCACCCGGGTCAGCACCAGGCTCGCCGCCGCGTCGCCGGAGAGCCGCAGGTCCCGGCGCAGCTTCTCCGGCTCCAGCGCCGAGCCGCGCTTGAGGATCTCCACCCGGCCGACCCGGCGTTCCCGGAGCAGGGCGCGCAGCCGCTTGAGCGAGAATGGCAGCACGTCCGTCACCTCCAGACAGCGGGCGTATGGGGTGCGGACCGGGGCGTCGGCGTACAGGTAGGCGATGCTCGGGTCGGCGAGGGTGGCGTCCAGCTCCGCGGCCAGTTCGGCGACCAGGTGCGCGCGGACCACCGCCGGGTCCGGGTCGTACAGGAACCGGCGGGCCGGGCCGACCGGGGCCTCCGCCGCGCCGGATCCGGTCAGCACGTGCGGCGTGCCGCCGCGCAGCAGGGTGGCCCGGCGGGGGACCTCGGCGAGTCGGCCGCACCAGAGCGCGGCCTCCACCAGGTCGCCGTCCACGCTGACCCATTCCGCCTCGGCGCCGGGCGGGATCAGCGCGTGGTCCAGCCCCGGGGCCACCTTCACCACGGTGTGCGGCACCCGCTCGGCGAGCCCGGTGACGAAGTCCCACGGCGGCGAGTAGGAGTTCGGGTCGAAGATCCGCCGCCCGGTGCCGGCGGTCCGCCGGGCCGGGTCGCAGAAGACGCCGTCCACCCGGCTGACGTCGAAGGCGGTCGCGTCGCCGCACTCCACCGTGAACCGCTCGGCCAGCCCCGCCGCCTCGGCGTTGGCGGCGGCCATCGCGGCGGTCACCGGGTCGGCCTCCACGCCGTACACCCGGATCCCGGCGCGGGCGGCGGCGAGTGCGTCCGCGCCGAGGCCGCAGCCCAGGTCGGCCAGGGTGCGTACCCCGGCGGCGTGCAGCCGCGCGGCTCGCCGGTCGGCGACCACCCGGCGGGTGGCCTGTTCCAGCCCGGTCCGGGTGAGGAACATCCGCGCGGCGGCCGGCCCGAACTTGCCGGCGGCGCGGCGGCGCAGCTCGGCCTGGGTGAGCGCGGCGGCGGCCAGCCCGGCCGGCACCCCGGCCGAGCGGAGCGCGGCGGCCGCGGCCAGCGGGTCGCCGCCGGCCACCTCGGTGGCCGCGGCGAGCGCGGCCGACCCCTCGGCGGTACGCAGCGCGGCCAGCTGGTCGAGATCCACCGTGCCATTCTCCCCGCCCGTCGGGGCGGATCGGCCGGGCGGGGCCGGGTGCGGCATGGTGGGGTGCCGCCGCCGGGCTGCCGCGACCGGCCGCGGGCGGAGTTGATCATGTTCGTCGGGACGACGCGCCGGACGACGGATTGGCACTCTCCTTGACGGAGTGCTAGCCGAGGAATAACCTGCGATTAGCACTCTCCCATCGAGGGTGCCAGCTTCCGGGCCTCGGCCCGGGCGCTGAACGCCAGGCGGACCGGCACCCGCGACGACGGCCCCGCCCGGTGGCATGTGGCAGATTGACGCCGTTCGGCTTGCCGTCCGGCAACGAAACCAAGTACCCCAGGAGGGTATGCCCGTGACTACCGCGACCAAGGTTGCGATCAAGCCGCTCGAGGACCGGATCCTGGTCCAGGCGAACGAGGCTGAGACCACCACGGCGTCGGGCATCGTGATCCCCGACACCGCCAAGGAGAAGCCGCAGGAGGGCACCGTCCTCGCTGTCGGCCCGGGCCGCATCGATGACAAGGGCAACCGGATCCCGGTTGACGTCAAGGTCGGCGACACCGTCATCTACTCGAAGTACGGCGGCACCGAGGTCAAGTACGCCGGCGAGGAGTACCTGGTGCTCTCCGCCCGCGACGTCCTCGCGGTCATCGAGAAGTAACCAACCGATCAGTGTCGTTGCCCCGGTCCGGCTCGCCGGGCCGGGGCAACGTCGCTTCGAAGGGACATTCATGGCGAAGATCCTGAGCTTCTCGGACGACGCCCGGCACCTGCTCGAGCACGGTGTCAACGCCCTCGCGGACGCGGTCAAGGTCACCCTCGGCCCGCGTGGGCGCAACGTCGTCCTGGACAAGAAATTCGGTGCGCCGACGATCACCAACGATGGCGTGACCATCGCCAAGGAGATCGAGCTCACCAACCCGTACGAGAACCTCGGCGCGCAGCTGGTCAAGGAGGTGGCGACCAAGACCAACGACGTCGCCGGCGACGGGACCACCACCGCGACCGTGCTGGCCCAGGCCATGGTCCGCGAGGGCCTGCGCAACGTGACCGCCGGGGCGAACCCGGCCGGCCTCAAGCGGGGCATCGACGCGGCGGCCGCCAAGGTCTCCGAGGCGCTGCTCGGCCGGGCCGTCGAGGTGGCCGACAAGGAGTCGATCGCGCACGTGGCGACGATCTCCGCGCAGGACGCCACCATCGGCGACCTGATCGCCGAGGCGATGGAGAAGGTCGGCCGCGACGGCGTCATCACCGTCGAGGAGGGCTCGGCGCTGCACACCGAACTGGACGTGACCGAGGGTCTCCAGTTCGACAAGGGCTTCATCTCGCCGAACTTCGTTACGGACGTGGAGGGCCAGGAGTCGGTCCTGGAGGACCCGTACATCCTGATCACCACGCAGAAGATCTCGGCGATCGAGGAGCTGCTGCCGCTGCTGGAGAAGGTCCTCCAGAACAACCGGCCGCTGCTGATCATCGCCGAGGACGTCGAGGGCCAGGCCCTGTCCACGCTGGTGGTCAACGCGATCCGCAAGACCCTCAAGGTCTGCGCGGTGAAGGCCCCCGGCTTCGGCGACCGCCGCAAGGCGATGCTCCAGGACATGGCCATCCTGACCGGCGCCGAGCTGGTCGCCCCGGAGCTGGGCTACAAGCTCGACCAGGTCGGCCTGGAGGTGCTCGGCACCGCCCGGCGCGTCGTGGTCGACAAGGAGACCACCACCGTCGTCGACGGTGGCGGCCAGACCTCCGAGGTCGCCGACCGGGTCGCCCAGATCCGCAAGGAGATCGAGGCCTCGGACTCCGAGTGGGACCGGGAGAAGCTGGCCGAGCGGCTGGCGAAGCTCTCCGGCGGCATCGCGGTCATCAAGGTGGGCGCCGCCACCGAGGTCGAGATGAAGGAGCGCAAGCACCGCATCGAGGACGCCATCTCGGCGACCAAGGCCGCGGTGGAGGAGGGCACGGTCCCGGGCGGCGGCGCCGCCCTGGCCCAGATCCTCCCGGTGCTCGACGACGACCTCGGCTTCACCGGTGACGAGAAGACCGGCGTCTCGATCGTGCGCAAGGCGCTGGTCGAGCCGCTGCGCTGGATCGCCCAGAACGCCGGCCACGACGGCTACGTGGTGGTGCAGAAGGTCGCCGGCAAGGAGTGGGGCAACGGCCTCGACGCCGCCCGCGGCGAGTACGTCGACCTGGTCAAGTCCGGCATCATCGACCCGGTGAAGGTGACCCGCAACGCGGTCACCAACGCCGCCTCGATCGCCGGCCTGCTGCTCACCACCGAGAGCCTCGTGGTGGAGAAGCCGGAGAAGGCCGAGCCGGCCGCCGCCGGTGGGCACGGCCACGGTCACGGCCACCAGCACGGCCCGGGCTTCTGACCCGACGCCGTACGGACGACGTCAGGGCACACCGTCACGCCGACGGTGTGCCCTGACCCGTATCTGGTTACGGAACGCTGACGCCGCTACCGGTCCGGCGGGGTGATCGACAAGACTGGTCCGATGACCACCACGTCCCGCGGGTACGCCGCGCTGGCCGGGATCACCGCCGCCGCCGTGGCGATCGGCGCCGCCGAACCGGTGGCCGTCCTCACCGGTGCCCGTTCCGCGCCGCTGATCGCGGTCGGCGGGCTGGTCGTCGACATCGTCCCCGCGCCGCTGAAGCAGTTCGCCATCGCGCTCTTCGGCACGTACGACAAGATCGCCCTGCTGGTCGGGACGGCCCTGCTGCTCGCGGCGTTCGCCGCGCTGCTCGGCGTGCTGGCCGCCCGCCGGCTCTGGGCCGGGCTGGCCGGCATCGCGGCCTTCGCCGCCCTCGGGGTGGCCGCCGCGCTGACCCGGGCCGGCGCGAACGTCCTCGACGCGCTGCCCTCGCTGGTCGGCGCGGCGCTCGGCGCGCTGGCCCTCTGGCTGCTCCTGGCCGGGCCGCTGCAACCCGAGCTGTGGTCCTGGTCGCCGCCGGTCGCCCCGGAGAGGGCCCCCGAGCCGGTCGCCCCGGAGGCGGCCCCCGAGCCGGTCGCCGCGGACGAGGCCCGCGAGCCGGTTCCGGCCGGCGGGGCGGAGGTCGACCCGGAGGGGCGGCGGCGCTTCCTGACCGGGGTGGGCACCCTGCTGGGCGTGGCGGCCGTGGCCGGGGTCGGCGGGCACTGGCTGGCCGGGCGGCGGGGCGTGTCGGCGGCCCGGCAGGCCGTCGCGTTGCCGACCCCGTCGGCCGCCGCGCCGGCGGTGCCCGCCGGGGCCGACCTCTCGCTGGCCCAGCTCGCCCCGTACGTCACCCCGAACTCCGGCTTCTACCGGATCGACACGGCGCTGGTGGTGCCGCAGGTGGATCCGGCGACCTGGCGGCTGCGCATCCACGGCCGGGTGCGCCGGGAGATCGAGCTGAGCTTCGCCGACCTGCTCGCCCGGCCGATGGTGGAGCGGTACGTCACCCTGGCCTGCGTCTCCAACGAAGTCGGCGGGGACCTGATCGGCAACGCGCGCTGGCTGGGTGTGCCGATCAAGGAGCTGCTCGACGAGGTCGAGCCGGAGGAGGGTGCCGACCAGGTGGTCGGCCGCTCGGTCGACGGCTGGACCTGCGGCACCCCCACGGCGGTGCTGCGGGACGGGCGGGACGCGCTGCTCGCGGTCGGGATGAACGGCGAGCCGCTGCCGGTCGAGCACGGCTTCCCGGTGCGGATGGTGGTGCCCGGGCTCTACGGCTACGTCTCGGCCTGCAAGTGGGTCACCGAGCTGGAGCTGACCAGCTTCGCCGACTTCGACGCGTACTGGGTGCCGCGCGGGTGGTCGGCGCAGGGGCCGATCAAGACGGAGTCGCGGATCGACACGCCCCGGTCCCGCAACCGGCTCACCGCCGGTCCGGTGATGGTCGCCGGGGTGGCCTGGGCCCAGCACCGGGGCATCCGCAAGGTCGAGGTACGCGTCGACGGCGGCCCCTGGCGGGAGGCGACGCTCGCCCCGACGGTGTCGGTGGACACCTGGGTGCAGTGGTCCTGGCGCTGGGACGCCACCCCGGGCGAGCACACCCTCCAGGTGCGGGCCACGGACGCCGACGGCGTCACCCAGACGGCGGAGCGGCGGCCGGTCGAGCCGGACGGCGCCACCGGCTGGCACGCCGTCGAGGTCACCGTACGTTGAGCAGGTCAGCCACCGGTCGGGCACCCGGCGCCGACGGCGGTCATACCGATCAATCAGGGGATCTGGGGGCCGACCCTCGCTAACCTGATGCCGTGGGGGCAGGGCGGGGCCGCAGGCGCTCGTTGATCCATGGCTATGGTGCGGCGCGGCGGGCCAGCTGGCTGGAGCTCTTCTTCGACCTGGTGTTCGTCGTCGCGGTGTTCCGGCTCGGCCAGTTGCTGCTGGACGATCCGTCGGCGCGCGGCGTGCTGGTCTTCGCCGGTCTGATGAGCACGATCTGGTGGTTGTGGTTCAGCTTTTCCTACTTCGCCGACCTCTTCGACGACGATCGCCCACCGAGCCGGATCGTGCAGTTGGCCGCGATGCTGGGCGTGCTGGCACTGTCAGCCTCCCTTCCCCACTGGTCGGCCGGCGACGCGGACCGGTTCGCGGTGGCGTACGGGCTGCTGCTGGCGATGCTCACCGCGACGTACGGGATCGTCGGACGGATCGACGTCGAGGCACGGGAGTTCTGCTGGTGGAACGCCGCCGGCTTCCTGATCGGCGCCGTGCTCTGGTTCTGCTCGCTCCTGGTGTCCGTGCCCGCCCGGTACTTTGTCTGGGGCGTCGCACTCGTCGTCAACGCCGCCATCGCCGGACCACTGGCCTACGCCGTGGTGCGCCGGGCGCCGACGCAGAAGTCCCACATGCCGGAGCGGTTCGGTCTGTTCACCATCGTCGTGCTCGGGGACGCCGTCCTGGCGGTCGCGAACGGAATCGGCGCCACCGGCTGAAGACCGGCCGCGGTGGCGATCGGGGTCGGCGGCTTCATCATGGCCAGCGGAGTCTGGTGGGTGTATTTCGTCGCCACGTACGACAGCGAGGCGGGCAACCGGGTGCTCCGCGCCGGGCGGGAGGCGGTGGTCCGGAGCTACTTCTACGCCTACGGTCACCTGCTGGTCTACGCCGCGATCGTGACCGCGGGTGTCGCCGTCGAGTTGGCGGCGAAGGAGGCGGCACATCCGGGCCCCGGGCACGATGTGGCCGGGCGGCTGCTGGGAGGCAGCCAGCTGGCGATGATGGCCGGTTGCGTCATCATCTACCGCGGGATCAGCCTGTCGGTCAGTCGCCCGGTGGCGCTGACCCAGTCGGGGTTGGCGCTCGTCGCGCTGGTGATCGCGTTGGCGGGACTGCCGCCGGTCGTGGCGGTGTCTCTCAGCGCGATCGCCTGGGTGGTGCTGGCGGTCGTCGAGCAGCGATCGGCGTCGGATCGGCCCCGTTGACTCTCGTCTTTCCGGGGCGGCGCGCGACTGCCGGACGCGCCCCCGGGTCATCCCCGGCCGGGCCGCGGCCCGCTCCACGGTGGCGTGGAGCGGGCCGCGCGGTGGTGTGCAGCGGGCTCAGACCGCGATGCGCCCACCGTCGACGGGCAGGATCGCGCCGTGCACGAAGCTCGACCGGTCGGTGGCCAGGAAGGTGATCGCTTCGGCGATCTCCTCGGCCGACCCCGGACGTCCGGCCGGGATCGTGGCCGCCAGTTGGTCGAGGTCCTCGCCCATCCCGGCGGTGCCCTCCGTCCGGGTGGGGCCGGGGCTGACCGCGTTCACCCGGACCCCGTGCGGCCCGTACTCGGCGGCCCAGGACTTGGTGAGCAGCACCAGCGCCGCCTTGCTCGCCCCGTACAGGCCCATCCCCGCCAGGCCGAACTCGGCGACCATCGTGCTCAGGTTGATGATCGCGCCCTGGCCGCGCTTCGCCATCTCCGGCGCCAGCTCGGCGACCAGGAAGTACGGCGCCTTGACGTTCAGCGTGAACACCGAGTCGAAGGTCTGCTCGCTGGTCTGGTCGGTCGGGCCGAACGGGTAGATCCCGGCGTTGTTGACCAGGATGTCCACGTGGCCGACCAGCTCCCTGGCCCGAGCGGCGAGCTCCCGGGCGGACGCCTCGTCACGCAGCTCAGTGGCCACGAAGTCGGCCCGGCCACCGGCGGCGCGGATGTCCCGGACCACCTGGTTTCCCCGGACCTCGTCGCGACCGGAGATCACGACGTGCGCACCGAGCTTGGCCAGCGCGACGGCAGCCGCCCGGCCGATGCCGCTGTTACCCCCGGTCACCAGCGCCGACCTGCCATGCAGTTCTGTCATTGTTCTCCACCCACATTCTGGTCCGCGATGAGCGGCTTCGGTCGGGCGTGCCCCGACCAGTGGGTGCAAGTCGCACGGCGGCTGAAGCTTTCCCGCCGAGCTGATCAAGCAACTTATGGCCGCTATAAGCGACCCGCGTCGGCTGCCGATCGGACCTGCTCCAGCCCCCGGACCTCCAGAGCGGCGATGAGGCGACCGAGGTCGCGCCGGTGGGAGCTGGCCGGCCACACCGCCCAGGTACGCCGGACGAGGGGATGGCCGACCAGCGGCGACCAGGTGACCGAGTCCGGGATCGGTTGCGACCAGCTGGGCGGTGCCAGCGCGAAGGCCCCACCGGCGGTGACCGCCGCGAGTTTCACCTCGGGGATCAGCTGCTGCCCTTCCGGTGCGGCGGGTCCGAGATCCAGGCCGTGGCTGCGCAGGATCGCGGTGAGTTCGTCGTACCAGGCCGGGCTCCCGGAGCGCGGGAAACCGACCCAGTCCAGCCCGGCGAGCGCGTCCAACCGGATCCCGTCGGGGCCGGCGACGGCGGCGGCCTGGTCGGCGGATAGCAGCACGCCCAGCGCTTCCTCGACGACCAGGACGGCGTCCAGGTCGGGGCCGATCGGGTGTTCCCGCACCAGCCCGACGTCGATCTCGCCGGCGCGGAGCGCGGCGAACTGGGCGGCGGTGGACATGTGGCGGGCCTGGACCCGGGTACCCGGGTGGGCCGCGGCGAGGTCGGCGAGCGGCCGGGACAGCAGGTCGGTGGGGAGCTCCAGCGGGATCCCGAGCTTGAGCACCCGGTCGCCCGCGGCGGTGTGCCGGGCGACGGCGGCCACCGCCTGATCGTGCCGGGAGAGCACCGCGCGAGCCTCGGCGAGCAATGTCATGCCCGCCTCGGTGGCCTGCACGCCGGTACTGCGGCGGACCAGCAGCTGCACGCCGAGCTGTCGCTCCAGCGCGTTCATGGTCTGGGACAGCGCGGGCTGACTCACGTGCAACCGCCGCGCGGCCGCGGAGAGGCTCCCCTCCTCGACGACCACGACGAACGCCCGCATTTCCCGCAGTTCCACCCGCCCATCACACCACGCGTGCCCACGGCCACCGGGTGGGAAGCCGGTCGCACCGGCCCCGGTCCGCTCGGCCGACGCCGACGACATCCCCGCGGACCCGGGAGAGGCGTCGACGCCGCGCCCCGGGGCGGGGCGCGGCGTCGGTCGTCGGTGTCGTCGCGGTGGGTCGGGTCAGGCGATCTTGCGCTGGTCCGGCACGGCCGACTTGTGCGGCCGGCCGAGGCGGGCCTCCAGCCGGGCGATGTCGACCCGGCTCTGCCGGCGGTCGGCCAGGTCCTCCCAGCCGAGGGCGAGCAGCCGGAGCCGCTCGGACTCGCTGAACCCGCCCCACACGCCGTACGGCTCGCGGACCGCGAGGGCGTGCGCGGCGCACTCGGCGCGTACCGGGCAGGCCCGGCAGACGGCCTTGGCGCCGGACTCGCGCCGCAGCCGCGACGAGCCACGCTCGCCGTCCGGGTGGAAGAACTGGGCGCTGTCCCGGCCCCGGCAGGCACCGAGCCGCTGCCAGTCCCAGAGATCGACGATGGGTCCGGGCAGTCTACGTACGTTCGACATCAGCACCCCTCCTCCCGCGCGGCACCGCGGAGAATCCTTCATGGCCAGCTACCGGGCGGCGGTCCGCGCAGGCGCACCGGTTCCGGCCTGGCGTCTCGGTACCCGGGCTTTCCCGCGCTCACACATCTGTGATCGAAAACCTCGGACAACTCGCGGCATATGCCCCATCTGCCAGAAAAGTTCGGATGATTGCCCGGAACCTCCTCGCGACGCGACTCGGCCATGGTCTGCTCTGAGTCGGAGAGGAGACCACTGTGCGTACCGTTCTCGTGTGCGTTCGGACACCGACCGCGGCCCAGCAGCTGACCTCCGCGGCGGCCCGACTCGGACTGTCCGCGATCGTCCGGACCGCCGTCTCCGATCCCGAGGTGATGTTGCGGCTCGCCGAGCGTCCGGTGGACGTCGTGCTCGCCGACACCGCGCTCACCCGACCGGACAGCGCCGGCTTCGTGCGCCGGGTGCTCGCCCGGGCGCCCCAGGCCGCCGTGCTGCTGCTCGGCACCGAGGAGTCGGAGGCGGCCGCGGCCACCATCAGCGCCGGGGCGCGGGGGCTGATCCAGGGCGCCGACCACGACCTCACCAGCGCGGTGGCCAAGGCGCTGCTGCTGCTCGCCGCGCCCGGACGACCGGCCCGGCACCGGGTCACCGACCCGGCCCGGGACGCCGCCTCCGTCGGCGGGCCGGTACGGTCCGCGGCGCCGGGGCGGCCGGCGTCCGGCTGGGCGACGGTCCCGGGGGAGGGAACAGGCGGCGTGCCGACCGTGGTGCCGGTGCAGCGCGGCGACGACGAGGCCGAGCCGGAACCCGCGCCGGCGGGCGGCCCGCAGCGCGCCGGGTCGGGCGCGCGCGGCGGCCGCACCTCTGTCGGGCTGACCGAACGGGAGCTCCAGGTGCTGCTCGGCATGGCCGAGGGGAAGAGCAACGCGGAGATCGGCCGGGAGCTGTTCGTCTCCGAGGACACCGTCAAGACCCACGCCCGGCGGCTGTTCCGCAAGCTCGGCGCCCGGGACCGGGCGCACGCCGTGGCCGCCGGCTTCCGGGCCGGACTGGTCGCCTGAGCCGCCCTACCGCCGGCCCGGCCCGGCGGCTCAGGCGTCCGCCGCGTCGTCCTCCTCGGTGCCCTCGGTCAGCGTGTCGTGCACGCCGTCGGCGTAGCCGCGGGCGTAGTCCCAGGTGACGTAGTGGTCCGGGTCCGGGTCGTAGGCCGGCTCGTGCACCCGGGGCCGGCCGGAGCTGAGCAGGTGGCGCAGGTTGCCCCGGAGCAGGTCCCAGTCGAAGTAGTGCGGCTCGCGGCAGTCCTCGCACTCGATGACCAGCCCGCGCACCCCGATCGGCGCCAGCAGGGCCTGGTAGATCTCCAGGTCGGCGAGATCCTCCAGGACGTCCTGGCGCTCGACCTCGGTCAGCGGGTCCAGCGGGTCGTCCTCGCGCGGATCCTGCAGCCCGGCGGTCGGATCGGCCGGGTCGCCGTTGAACGGGTCGATGGGCTCGTCGTGCACCCCCTCACCGTAGTCCCAACCGGCGGGGGAAGTCCGCCCCCGGCGCTCACGGCGGCGCCGCCCGGCCGCGCTGCCGCTGCCGGGGCCGGGCCAGCTCAATGGGTACGATGAAGCGACGCGCCGTCACCTTGGCGTGCGCCGGTGCCCGCGCGCGCCGCCTCGCTGAAGCCCGTCCGAGCAGCTCAGGAGAGCAATCGTGGAAAATTCGCCCAGCACCGATCTTCCGGCCGGCGCCGACAACGGCGAGCTGGGCGGTCACCTGCCGGAGCTGCCCGCCGGCTCCGCGCGGGTGGTGCCGCTCGGGCTGACCTTCGACGACGTGCTGCTCCAGCCGGGCGAGTCGGACGTCGTGCCCAGCCGGGTCAACACCCGTACGAGGCTCACCCGCAACGTCGAGCTGACCGTGCCGCTGCTCTCCAGCGCGATGGACACCGTCACCGAGGCCCGGATGGCGATCGCCATGGCCCGGCAGGGCGGCATCGGGGTGCTGCACCGCAACCTGTCCCTCGAGGACCAGGCGCTCCAGGTCGACCTGGTGAAGCGCTCCGAGTCCGGCATGATCACCAACCCGGTCACCGCCAGCCCGGACGACACCCTCCGGGACGTCGACGAGCTCTGCGGGCGGTACCGCATCTCCGGCGTGCCGGTGGTGGACGCCGACGGCGGGCTGGTCGGCATCGTCACCAACCGCGACATGCGTTTCGTCTCCGACCCGGCCACCCCGGTCCGCGAGATCATGACCCGTCCGCCGCTGATCACCGCCCCGGTCGGGGTGAGCAAGGACGACGCGCTCGACCTGCTGCGCCGGCACAAGGTGGAGAAGCTGCCGATCGTCGACGACTCGGGCCGGCTGCGTGGCCTGATCACGGTGAAGGACTTCACCAAGAGCGAGCAGTACCCGAACGCCACCAAGGACTCCGCCGGCCGGCTCCGGGTCGCCGCCGCGGTCGGTGTCGGCGAGGACGCGTACAAGCGGGCCCGCACGCTGGTCGACGCGGGCGTGGACGTGCTCATCGTGGACACCGCGCACGGGCACCAGCGGGCCGTGCTGGACATGGTCCGCCAGCTCAAGGCCGACGTCGCCATCGACATCGTCGGCGGCAACGTGGCCACGTACGCCGGCGCGAAGGCGCTGGTCGAGGCGGGTGCCGACGGCATCAAGGTGGGTGTCGGCCCGGGCGCGATCTGCACCACCCGGATCGTCGCCGGGGTGGGCGTGCCGCAGATCACCGCGATCATGGAGGCGGCCCGCGCCGCCCGCCCGGCCGGCGTGCCGGTCATCGGTGACGGCGGCATCCAGTACTCGGGCGACATCGCCAAGGCCCTGGTGGCCGGCGCCGACACGGTGATGCTCGGCAGCCTGCTGGCCGGCTGCGAGGAGAGCCCCGGCGAGCTGATCTTCATCAACGGCAAGCAGTACAAGGCGTACCGGGGGATGGGCTCGCTCGGCGCGATGCAGTCCCGCGGCCAGGGCAAGTCCTACTCCAAGGACCGCTACTTCCAGCAGGACGTGCTCGCCGAGGACAAGCTGGTCCCCGAGGGCGTCGAGGGTCAGGTGCCCTACCGGGGCCCGCTGTCCGCGGTCGCCCACCAGCTCATCGGCGGGCTGCGGGCCGCCATGGGCTACGTCGGCGCGGAGAGCATCCCCGAGCTGCACCGGCGTGGCCAGCTCATCCGGATCACCGCGGCCGGCCTCAAGGAGAGCCACCCGCACGACATCCAGATGACGGTCGAGGCGCCGAACTACCACTCCCGCTGACCAACACCCCCAAACACCTGGAGTCCCCATGCGTGACGTGGTCGAGATCGGGCTGGGCAAGACCGCGCAGCGCGGCTACCACCTGGACGACATCGCCATCGTGCCGAGCCGCCGGACCCGGGACGTCGACGACGTCTCCACGGCCTGGCAGCTCGACGCGTACCAGTTCGGCATCCCCTGCGTCGGGCACCCCTCCGACGCGACGATGAGCGCCTCGTCCGCCGTCCGGCTCGGCCAGCTCGGCGGTCTCGGCGTGCTCAACGTCGAGGGCCTCTGGACCCGGTACGAGAACCCGGCGAAGGTGCTGGAGGAGCTGGCCGGCCTCGACGAGGACGCCCGCGCCACCAAGCGGCTCCAGGAGGTGTACGCCGAGCCGATCCGTCCCGATCTGATCGCCGAGCGGGTCCGCGAGCTGCGGGCTGGCGGCGGCACGGTGGCCGTCCGGGTCTCCCCGCAGCACACCCTGGCGCTCGCCCCGGTGATCCTCGACGCCGGCGTGGACATCCTGGTCATCCAGGGCACCATCGTCTCCGCCGAGCACGTCTCCACCACCGACGAGCCGCTCAACCTCAAGGAGTTCATCGCCGACCTCGACCTGCCGGTCATCGTCGGCGGCTGCACCGACTACAAGACGGCGCTGCACCTGATGCGGACCGGCGCGGCCGGCGTGATCGTCGGCATCGGCGGCGACGACTGGTCCACCACCGAGTCGGTGCTCGGCATCCGGGTGCCGATGGCGACCGCGATCGCCGACGCGGCGGCGGCCCGCCGGGACTACCTGGACGAGACCGGTGGCCGGTACGTGCACCTGATCGCCGACGGTGACATCCAGACCTCCGGTGACATCGCCAAGGCGCTGGGCTGCGGCGCGGACGCGGTGATGCTCGGCGAGGCGCTCTCGCTCTGCGAGGAGGCCCCCGCCGGCGGCGCCTGGTGGCACTCCGCCGCCAGCCACCCGTCGCTGCCCCGGGGCGCGTTCGAGGTGGCCGGCGAGCCGCTCGGCTCGATGGAGCGGCTCCTCTTCGGCCCGGCGGACGAGCCGGACGGCCAGCTCAACCTCTTCGGCGGCCTGCGCCGGGCGATGGCCAAGTGCGGCTACCGGGACCTCAAGGAGTTCCAGAAGGTCGGCCTCGTCCTCGACCGCTGAGGCGACGCGAGCGAACCACGGCGCGGGTGTGGATTCCGGTCCCACCCGCGCCGTCGCGCCTCTACGCTCGGCGGGTGACGCGCGGGCGGTGGTACGCGGCGGCGCTGGTCGTGGCGCTGCTGACGGGCGGCTGTACCCGCGGCGACGACAGGCGGTTCCGGGCCGGGGCGGCCGACGCGGGGGACCCGTACGTGCCCGGGGCGGGCAACGGCGGGTACGACGTCGCGCACTACCGGCTGAAGGTCCGCTACGACCCGGGCAGCGACCGGCTCACCGGCGAGGCGACGATCACCGCCACCGCGACCGCCGGGCTGTCCCGGTTCAACCTCGACCTCGCCGGCCTCGCCGTCGACCGGGTCCGCGTCGACGGCGCACCGGCTCGGCACCGCCGCGACGGCAACGAACTCGTCGTCACCCCCGCCCACGGTCTGGCGTCCGGGAAGTCCTTCACCACCGAGGTGACGTACGCCGGGGTGCCGCAGCCGCTGCCCAGCGGCGAGCTGGGCAGCGGCGGCTTCCACGCCACCGGGGACGGCGCGATCGCGCTCGGCCAGCCGGAGTCGGCGAGCACCTGGTTCCCGGTCGACGACCACCCCTCCGACAAGGCCACCTACGACATCGAGGTGACCGTCCCGGACGGGCTCGCCGCGCTGAGCAACGGGGTGCTGCGGTCCCGGGCGAGCCGGGACGGATGGACCACCTGGAGCTGGTCCGAGGGCTCGCCGATGGCCAGCTACCTGACCACACTGGTGATCGGGAACTACCGGGTGTCGACCGGCAGCCACGCCGGGAAGCCGATGGTCACGGCGGTGGCCGCCGGGCTGCCGGCGGACGGGCCGGCCGCCGCCTCGCTCGCCCGCACCGGCGAGATCGTGGACTTCCTGGCAAGCCGCTTCGGCCCGTACCCGTTCGACGCGTACGGCGGCATCGCGGTCGCCGACGACCGCATCCGGTACGCCCTGGAGACCCAGTCCCGGCCGGTCTACGGGCCGGGCTTCTTCCGGGGCGGCCGGCCCGACACCGAGGTGGTCGCCCACGAGCTGGCCCACCAGTGGTTCGGCGACAGCGTCTCGGTGGCCCGGTGGAGCGACATCTGGCTCAACGAGGGCTTCGCCACGTACGCCGAATGGCTCTGGACCGAGCACGACGGCGGCCGCACCCTGGCCCGGAGCTTCGCCACCCAGTACGCGGCCACCGACTGGACCCGGCCGTCGGTCGACCCGGGCCGGCCGGCGATGTTCGGCGACGCCGTCTACCAGCGGGGGGCGCTGGCCGTGCACGCGCTGCGCCGCGCGGTCGGCGACGACACCTTCTTCCGCATCCTGCGCGGCTGGACGACCGAGCGCCGGGACGGCACCGCCACCACCGCCGACTTCGTCGCGTACGCCGAACGGGCCGCCGGCCGGCCGCTGCTCGCGCTCCTCGACGCCTGGCTCGTCGGCGGCACCGCGCCGGCGCTGCCCTGACGCGGGCCCGCGAGCCCGCGGGCCGCTCGGTAGGCTGCCGCGGGCGGAGCGGCCGGGCCGCCCACGGTCGTTCCCGGGAGGGTCGAGACGATGACGCTGACGCGGCGGGGCGTGCGACGGCGCCTCGGGTTGCTGGTGGTGGGAACGCTGCTGCTCGCCGGCTGCGGCTCGGCCGGCCCGGAGCGGACCGCGCCGACGCCGACGCCGGCCTCCCCGACGACGGCCCGGACCTTCGCACCCGGTGCCGCCGGCGCCGGCGATCCCTACTTCCCCGGTTACGGCAACGGCGGCTACGACGTCGCCCACTACATCGTCCGGGTCCGCTACGACCCGGCGAAGGACCGACTGACCGGTACGACCACGGTGCGGGCCACCGCCACCGCGAACCTGTCCGCGTTCCACCTGGACCTGGCCGGGCTGACCGTCCGCTCGGTGACCGTGGACGGCGTCCAGGCCGCCCACGCCCGCGCCGCCGACGAGCTGATCGTCACCCCGGCGACCGGGCTCAGCTCCGGCAACGGCTTCGTCGCCGAGGTCCTCTACGACGGCGTGCCGACCACGTTGGACAACGAGGTGCTCGGTGAGGGCGGCTGGCTGCACACCTCGGACGGCGCGATCGCGCTCGGCCAGCCGGAGTCGGCGAGCACCTGGTTCCCGGTCAACGACCACCCGTCGGACAAGGCCACCTACGACTTCGAGATCACCGTGCCGAAGGGACTGACCGCGGTCAGCAACGGCGTGCCGAAGGGGCGGACCACCCGGGGCGGCTGGACCACCTGGTCGTGGTCCGAGGGCGCGCCGATGGCCAGCTACCTCAGCACGGTGGTGATCGGGAAGTTCCGGGTCACCACCGGCGAGCACCAGGGACGGCCGGTGTTCAGCGCGGTCACCACCAAGGTGGCGAAGGGCGCCCCGGACCGGTCGATCGAGCGGACCGTCGAGGTGGCCGACTACCTGGAGAGCGTGTTCGGGCCGTACCCGTTCGACGCGTACGGCGGGGTGGTGGTCGCCGACGACCGGATCCGGTACGCGCTGGAGACGCAGACCCGGCCGGTCTACTCCGCCGGGTTCTTCCGCCAGGGCGACGACACCGGGGTGGTGGCGCACGAGCTGGCCCACCAGTGGTTCGGCAACAGCGTCGCGCTCCAGCGCTGGCAGGACATCTGGCTCAACGAGGGGCTGGCCACGTACGCCGAGTGGCTCTGGGCCGAGCACACCGGCGAGTCCACCGTCCAGCGCGCCTTCGACCTGCGGTACGCGGCGGCGTCCGGGCAGGTCTGGCGTACCCCGCCCGGGAAGCCGGGGGTGGCGAACCTGTTCGGCGAGTCGGTCTACCAGCGCGGCGGGATGACCGTGCACGCGCTGCGGGTGGCGGTCGGCGACGCCGCCTTCTTCACCATCCTCCGCACCTGGGCGGAGGAGAAGAAGAACGGCAACGGCACCACCGCCGAGTTCCGGGCGCTCGCCGAGCGGGTCTCGAACAAGCAGCTGGACAAGCTCTTCGACGCCTGGCTCTACGGCACCGAGCGCCCCGCCGAGCCGAAGCCGCTCTGAGTCAGGTCCGCACCCGCACGGTGGGATGGGTCTTGAGGAACTGCTCGGCGCGGCCGGCGCGGAGTTCGGCGAGGAACTGGCGGCCCACGGGGCGGAGCTGCTCGCCCTGGTAGGCGCCTCCCTTGCCGACCGCGTCGCCGGGGAGGCCGACCAGGACCAGGCCGTCGGCGGGCATCCCGCCGAGGGCGTACGCGAAGTCGACCAGCCGCCGCTCGCCGCCGGTGTACACCATGGTCTTGCCGAGGGTGCGGACCACCTGCTCGACGCGGTCCGGGTCCCGGGCCAGCCCCTGACCGAGAATCTTGCGGATCAGTGCCCGGATCAGCTGCTGCTGGTGGCGCTGCCGGGCGTAGTCGCCCCCGGCGATGTAGCGCTGTCGGGCGTAGTCCCGCGCCTGCCAGCCGTTGAGGTGCCGGTTGCCCTTCTCGTAGACCATCTGCGGCCCGGTGTACCCGCCGGCCGTGTGTGGCCGGTACTGCCCGTCCGGGCGCCGGTGGATCGAGGCGACCCGCTGGTCGACGTAGAGGTCCACCCCGCCGAGGGCGTCGACCAGCCGGTCGAAGCCGAAGAAGGTGAGCACCGCGCCTGCGTCGATGCGCAGCCCGGTGTACCGGCTGACGGTGGTGCGCAGCAGCTCGTACCCCTGAGCGGTGCTCGGGTGGGCCTTGTCGCCCGGGACCCGGCTGCCGTAGCTCATCGCGTGGGTGAGCTTGGTCCGGCCGCCCGGGTAGCCGGCCTTCGGGTAGGCCGGGATGTCCACCACCAGGTCGCGGGGGAGCGAGAAGAGGTATGCCTGCTTCAACCCCGCATCCACGTGCATGACCAGCACCGCGTCGGCGTGCGGCTCCCAGCCGGGCACGGTGACCCGGGTGTCCACCCCGACGATGAGGAAGTTCAGCGGGCCGGTCAGGTCGGCGCCGGGCGGCGGGGTGGGGCTCGCCGCCCGGCGCCGACCTGACCGGCCCCTGTCTCTTATCCACATCTCCGAGCCCACGAGACGCGTAGTAACCT
>NZ_QGKS01000289.1 GCF_003172935.1 Micromonospora sicca
CCGCCGCACAGCCGAGCAGGCCGGCCGTGCCCGTCACCGTCGCGCCGACCACGCCGTCGCTCGCCGCCGCGACCCTTACCCCGGCCAGCCGGACGCCCAGTTCGCGGGCCACCTCGCGGACGCCGAGCCCGACCCCGCCCGCGGACCCCATCGTCGCCATGCGCATGTCGATCCGACAGCAGGTGGAGACCGGCCAGTTGAACCCGGACGCGGCCAAGGACCTGCACGCCAAGGTGGACGCGATCGCCAAGGAGATCGCCGAGGACGACCCGGACCGGGCGGAGGAGCAGATCAGGAAGCTGCGCGACAAGCTGTCCGAGCTGCTGCGGGGCGGCAAGCTGACCGCCGGCGGGTACGACACGCTCAGCGCGAACGTCGACCGGATCGCCGCCGAGCTGCCGTAGCCGCGGGTCGGCCCGGGCAACCCGGTCGAACTGATCGCCCGTGGACGACTAGGGTGCGCCCGTGTCGTCGCCACGCCTCGAGAAGATCACCACGGACAACGTCCTGGCCGCCTGCGCGATCGCGGTCCGACCCGACCAGGAGGGGCTGGTCGCACCGGTCGCCCGGTCGCTCGCCGAGGCGTACGTGCAGCCCGACGTCGCCTGGCCCCGGCTGATCGTCGACGGGGACAGCCCGGTCGGCTTCCTGATGGCCTTCTTCGACATCCGGTGGCGCGACGACGACCCGACCGACGTCCGTTCCGGGCTGTGGCGGCTGAACATCGCCGCTGGCCAGCAGGGCCGGGGGTACGGCCGCTTCGCCGTGGATGCGCTGGCCGCGGAGGTCCGCCGCCGGGGCGGCAGCCGCCTGTTCACCACCTGGGTGCCGGGCGACCACGGTCCCGAGCGCTTCTACCGGCGGCTCGGCTTCCGGCTGACCGGCGAGACGAGCGGCGACCAAGTGGTCGGCGAGCTGGAGCTGTGACCCCGGCTCAGTGCCAGGTGGCGGCCGCCCGCCGCAGCCGGTCGTTGATCGCCCGGCCGACTCCGACGTCCGGGACCGGCTCGGCGACGATCTCGGTCACCCCGGCCGCGTCCAACCGGTGCAGGGCGTCGAAGAGCCGCGCGGCCGCCACGGTCAGGTCACCCTCCGGGGAGAGCACCTCCACCGCCGCCCAGCCGTCCGCCGGTCGCTCCCGGAAGGCGAGGAAACCGAGCCGGTTGCCGTCGCCTGGCGCCGGCTCCGCCGCCCCCAGCGTCAACGGGGTACGCGGGGCGTAGTGCGCCGCGAGGGTCCCCGGCGCGACCGGCTGGCCCGAACTGCCCGGGCGTACGATGACCGGCCCGGCCGCCTCCACCAGCGCCTCCACCGGCAGAGCGCCCAGCCGCAGCACCACCGGCTGCACGCCCCGGGCGTCCACGATGGTCGACTCGATGCCGCACCGGGTCGGCCCGCCGTCGAGCACCACGTCCACCGCGTCACCCAGTCCGGCCACCACGTGCTCGGCCCGGGTGGGGCTGAGCTGCCCGAACCGGTTCGCGCTCGGCGCGGCCACCGGCACACCGGCGGCGGCGATCAGCGCCCGGGCCGACGGCTCGTCGGGCACCCGGACCGCCATGGTGTCCAGCCCCGAGGTGACGATCGACGGGATCGCCGCCGGCCGGTCCACGATCAGGGTGAGCGGACCGGGCCAGAAACGCTCGGCCAGCGTGGCGACCCCCGCCGGCACCGCGCCCACCAGTGCCGGCAGGTCGGCCGCGTCGGCCAGGTGGGTGATCAGCGGGTCGAAGCTGGGCCGCGCCTTCGCCTCGAAGATCCGCGCCGCCGCCCGACCGTCCAGGGCGTTCGCGCCCAGCCCGTAGACCGTCTCGGTGGGGAAGGCGACCAGCCCTCCGGCACGGAGGACGGCGGCGGCTTCGGCGATGCCGCTGTCGGCCGGCAGGACGCGCGGGGCTCCGGTGGTCACGCACCGACGCTAGCCTGCCGCTCACCCGGCCGTACGACGGGTCGGCAGAGACGCGACCGTCGATCTATCCTTCGCCCCATGCGCAAGCCGCTCCGCATCGCCGGTGCTGACGGGGCTCGGGCGCACCGGTACCCGGCGGGCCGCGAGCCGCGCCGGCACCCCTTCGCCCCGCGATCCGGCTGACGATGCGCCGCTTCTGGTACGCGTCGGCGGGAGTGCTCGCGTTGGTCGGCTGCCTCGGCCTGGCGGCCACCGTGCCCACGGTGCGGCGGGCGATCTCGCCGCGGGCCGCACCGGCGCCGCTCCCGCTGCACGTCACCGGCCCCCGGTACGACCAGTTCATCGTCGACCTCGACCGGCCCGGCCGGTACGCCGTCTGGGCCACCCGGCCCACCACGGCACCGGACCGCGACCGTTGCCGGACGACCGGTCCCGACGGGCGGGCGGTGCCGTCGACCGAGCCGGGTCGGGTCGGGTCGGGACCGAGGTCGCGACCGACGACACCCGGTGGACCTGGCTGGCCAGCGTCGACGCCCCGGCCCCCGGCAGGTACGCGTTCTCCTGCCGGCTCGACCCCGACTCGCCCGGCCAGCAGTACGCGGTGACCAGGGCGCCGCCGATCGACCCGTCCGCTGCCGCTGTCGGCTCTGGCCATCCGGGCGTTGGAGGCACAGCGCGTGCGGCAAGGCCAAGGTACGGCTCGCCGCCGGGAAAGGTCTGGTCGGATCTGGGCTTGATCTTCGCCAGCACCATCGGCACCGCGATGGAACCGCGGAACGTCAACCGGGGCTTCGAGCAGCTCCGCGCGGCGGCTGGGCTGGACTGGCTGCACCTGCACGACCTACGGCACGCCTTCGCCACGTGAACCTGAGCCTGGGGATTGCCGGCGAGGCGGTCGCTGAGCGCTCGGTACCGGGGTGGGGCTCCTCCGCCGGACGGTCTGGGGTTCCAAACGGTCCGGCTTGTTGCTGTGCGTCGACCCGCTGCTGCTGCTCGGAGCCGGCGATCCCTCCGCTATGCGCCGCGCGGCCTGACCTCAACCCCCGCGCCGGCCTGAATGATCTTCCAGAACTCCTTCGGAAGCTGCGAAACCAGGTCCTCCAACTCGTCCTTGCTCACGGCCTCACCGATGGTGCTGAGCACGGCCCGCATACCTGCGTCCGCCATCGCCACATCGACCCCGGCGCGCCTCGCCACCCGCTCGACAAACTGGTCCAGCTCGAACGGCTCGGCGTTCTGCGACCCGATAGCGGTGGTGGTCTTGTGCAGATGCTGCCGTAGCTCTCTCGGAAGCTGCCCGGCGATGTTGCTCGCCTGACCGGCGGTGACCCGGTCGGTCAACGTTTCCAATGTCGCGCGGCTGACTGCTTCGGCCTTCTCCGACGGCACCCCGGCACGCCTTGCCACGGCCTCTACGAATTCGGCATAGTTCACCTCGAAGCCTCCTCTCCAACGAGGCCACCGTCTACCCGCGCCCCTCACGGTGAAACGGCCTCCTCAACCCGAGGGACGAGCCCTCGACGAGATGACACTTCGGGCATACGGGACGTGCGGCCAGACGGAGCTCGGCGCGGAACTTGGCGCCCTCGGCCTGCTACTGGCCGATGTTGACCGCTGCATCGGGCACGGATCGGGCACGGCTTGGGAAGCCCGTGACAGGGCGGATGGTGTGGTGGAGCCCAGGGGACTTGAACCCCTAACCCCTGCCTTGCAAAGATCAAGACTCCTGTCGGCCTACGTCGCTCATCGCCGCTGACCTGCATCGCTTGTCGGCCGCTGCCGTTCTCCCCCGGCGCTCGTCGGTCGGCTTGGCTGTACGGACGGCTGTACAGATACTCGCTTCGGTCTGACATGATCACGACGTGCCCGCCCCCGAGCCCGCCGCCGGCAGTCCGCCGCCGGGGCCGTTTGCGCCGGCTGTTGTGCCGATTCCGGCCCAGTTACTCGCATGCGGTGCGCTACTGACTTCAGTTCTCGCCGCCGCCTGGCTCACGAGCGGATACCCCTGGCTGTGGATGATCGTCTGGTTTCCGTCGGTCCTGGTAGCGATCCCTCTTGCGATTCGGCGCGAGCGAGCGTTCCAGGTCACGTGCTGGGTTGTTGTGGGGTTGCTACTCGTCCTAGCGGTCCTTGGCGTGTTCTTCGGGCTCTTCGCTCACCTACCCGCCGCCGTGATTCTGACGGCAGCCACAGCAGTAGATCCGCAGAAGGCACCCAGGCGGACCACGGCGGCGATACGTCTCGGCCTGCTTGTCACAGCCGTCGCCAGCGTGGCATGGGCATTGGCGCTTTAAGTGGATCTCCTCGTCGAGGGCAGTCGGCAGACCGTCCAGCCTCCCCGGACGGGAACAAGGTGGAGCGCCCTACCGGACGAGTCTCAATGGCGGTTGTCAAGCGCCGTCGTGGGCGCCACGCGGCTTAGGAAGTGTGGACACGGGCGAAAGCCGCTCGGCAGTGACCTGGCTTGACCTGCATCGCCATGCCGGGAGTCACGCCCAGGAGTTGACCGCCGTTACCCCTCGGGTCCCGTGCCTACGTGCACGCAACGGGCACGACGATCGAAGCACCAGCAGAACCCCGTTTGGGGCGGGCAGCGCCGCGCGAATGTGCGCTGTAGCGTGCGCTGTCATGACGTTGACGCTCCGGCCCGCCGCGCCGGCCGTCGGCGATCCACCAACCGCCGGCGTGGGCACTACCAGGAGAGGACGCCGACGCCGACCTGCCGTGCCCGATGCTCATCCCCCGCGAATGTCCCCTGTGACGCGCCGTCGCCGCCTGCTGGTCGCCGCGACATTGGCTGTCGCACTGTGCGCCGGGTATCTGTCGGCCGCCATCGGCCATCGCCTCGATCACGGCAGTTCGTGGTGGCACGGGGCTGACGCGGAGTCCCGCACGGAAGGGTCGAGGACGGAGGTGCGGTTCACCTTCAATCCCGGAGGCCAGGTCACATTCGGGGCGACCATCCGCAATCCCGGACCGTGGCCAGTGACGATCACCGGCATCAATGACGGTCCGGCCGATCAGCAGGTGTTCAAGATCGCCCGCCTGGCGGTAAACCATGCCGATGAGGCCACCGCCGTCGTGTTCGACCCGGCTGCGGCGGCACCGTTCCGCTCGATCAGCGTAGCCGCGGGCATGGAGCTGCCGGTCTTCGTCACGATCACGATCCCGAACGTGGAGATGGCTCCCGGATCAGGGCTCTACTTCGAAGACCTTGCGGTCGACTACGACGTGCTCGGCCTGCCTCGTCACCAGCGGGTGCCGATGGGCTTCCGCTTGCTGGTCCACTCTCCAAACGGCTACGTCCCACGCTGACCGCCGACGGCCGAGAGCGGCCTTGGGACTAGAAGAAGATCGTGGATGGCTGGTCAAGTGGCCGCCCCCTGGGCAAGCCGTCCGTCTTTGTCGGGCAGCGTCGGCGCTTGCGGGCGGTCTTGGCTGTACGGATGGCTGTACAGCCGTCAGTCCTCGCGGTCGGCCTTGGCGTGCTCGTCTCGCTCGCGGAGCCGCCGCAACCTTCGGAGGGCCCGGCATAGGAGCGTTGTGCATCGTCCAGCGCCTGCGCGTCTGGGTCGGCGGCTACTTCGTAGTAGGAGACCTCGGCCGGGTCGTGGTCGTGCTCGATCAGCCGACCGAGCGCCTGGGCGCCCTGCGCAAGCGGCGGCCTCCTCGCCGCCTCCTCGCGCCAGATGTGCCCGCTGATGTCGTCGTCTTGCACTCGGCGATGGTAGACCCCAGCACGGTCGACACCTTCAGTTTGGAAGAGCGTGCTCAAGCGGTCGTGATGCCCGAGATGCCTGCTCGCCGAAGCCGGCCCGGTTGCGTCTCGTGCCCGCTCGTGCCCGCTGAGTCTCGTGGTTACTGGCCCATCGATGGCCCGCGTGACCGTCAGCTCCATAGGGTCGGCAGGTAATTCAGTACTGTCCACATGCTGCCCCTACCCAGTACCGGTGGCGAAAATCCGTAGACCAGCACCGGCCACGATCGGAAGACTGCGGGAATGGAGCCGACACAGACGGCGCTCATCGTGCCGATACCCGAGGCCGAGGCAGCGGTAGGCCGGTTTCGGGCATCTCTCGACCCAGCTGCCTCGTGGGGCGTGCCGGCGCACGTGACCGTCCTCTACCCGTTTCTGCCTCCGCAGCAGATCAATGACCAGGCCCTGACCGTGCTGCGCAAGACCTTTGCCGGCATACCGCGGTTCGATGTTGCGCTGACTCACATCGGCTGGTTCGGTGACACGGTCGTATGGCTTGCACCGCAGCCAGACCATCCGTTCCGGGACCTCACCGCGGCGGTGTGGCAGCGGTTTCCCGAGACCCCCCCATATGCTGGGGCGCATGCCGAGGTGGTGCCGCACCTGACCATCGGCCATGACGCCCCCAAGCCCACACTGAGCTACGCCGCGGAAACCGTCTCCGCGCAACTGCCGATCAACGCAGCCGTCGACATGATCCGGCTCATCGCCGGAACGCCGGACCTAAGCCCCTGGCGCACCGTCTGCGAGTTCCCACTGGGGGCGGATCTCCTCGTCGGGCAGTCGTAGACCGTCCAGCCTCCCCGGACGGGGACAAGGTGGAGCGCCCTACCGGACGAACGACCTTGGCCCCGTCCGGGGAGGCTGGTAGCCCTTGTGGTGCCCGACGAGGGGATCCGCGGCGGCATCTCTGAGGAGGGCCTGGACTGGTTGCACCTGCACGATCTGCGGCACGCCTTCGCTACGTTCCTGCTCGACCAGGGCGAGGAGCTGCGGACGGTGATGGAGCTGCTGGGCCACTCCACGATCCGGATGACGGCCGACACGTACGGGCACGTCCTGCCGGCGCGGGCGCGTCAGGCTGCCTCGGCCATCGACCGCGTGTTGGGCGAGGAGGGGACGGCGTGACCGCTTGGCTGTACAAATGGCTGTACTCGGAACCGAGATCAACCAAAGAAAGTGCTGGTGGAGCCCAGGGGACTCGAACCCCTAACCCCTGCCTTGCAAAGGCGGCTCGATGTAGTCGCCGCATGCCGATCGATGGCAACGACTGGCGTTGGAGTCAAGGACAGTGCCCTCCTGTGCCAGCGGTTGTCGGTTGTTGTCGTGCGTCTCGCTGACTTCTCGCTGACGCCGGCCACCTCCACCGCCGCCACCCGCACACCAGTAACCCTCAACCTATGGTTTTCCGGCGAGGCGGCTGCTTACGGCCCGGTACGCAGGTCGCCAACCTCAACCGGTTCGCTGAGGGCTGTGATGGTGCCGTGGGTTGCTGTACTTCGGTGCTGTACGGCGACCAGGCCGAGGCGGAGCTCCAACCCCCGTCGGGGGGATGCGGACCTAACCTGTCGGATGTTGTCGAGCGATAGTGTCCGAGGTCGGCGAGCAGGTGTTGGCCGTCGTTGTTCGATGATCCGACCCGACCTTGATCGAAGGTTGCGCTGCCTTCTTGCTGCCTCGCCGCTGCCCGGCGTCTCGATTACTGCGTCACCCGCCGTCTACGGCTGCCCTCGTCCTGGCTGTCACGGTTGCTGCCGGCCCAAGCGGAGTGCGCCGCAGGCATCCAAGGTCAAGGAGGCGAAGATGAGCGACATCGGAGAGGATCTTGGACTGGCTGACGCCGCCCGGCCGCTTGGCCCACTACCGTACCAATCGGAAGGCCATTAGCATGGCTTCGAACACACATTCGAACGCTGGAGGTGGGATGAGCGACTCGGCCGCAGAGCAGGCCGCAGTGCTTGCCCTCACGAAGGCCTCCCCGGGCGAGTGGTATCGGACCGCTGCGGTGATCTCCGAGGCTGGGAGTGCCCTGAAGCTGCTTGCCGGCGACGCCGGCTTCTTGTCGGCCCCTCATCAGCGTTACGCCGAGGAGCTTCTTCGTCGCGTCGCGCCTGAGGACGTTCAGGCGGCATCAGACCTCATCGAGAGCGTGGCCACCCAAGGTATCAAGCTGTACACGGTGCTAGATGCTGGATACCCCGCCAATCTTCAGATGATCTACAACCGGCCGCCATTCATCTGGGTCCGCGGCGAGCTTCAGCCAGAGGACTTCCGGGCAATTGCAGTGGTGGGAACGCGGCAGGCAACAGACGAGGGCTTACGTAGGGCGACCCGGCTTGCGCGCGATCTTGCGAGTGAAGGCGTAACCGTCCTGTCGGGTCTTGCTAAGGGCATCGATACAGCGGCGCATACGGCCGCGCTGGAGGTCGGGGGAGGGCGGACGGTAGCGGTAGTCGGACACGGCATCCTCACGCCGATCTACCCCAAAGAGAATCGCGGACTAGCCGAGCGAGTCCGCGAGCGAGGTGCCATCGTCTCGCAGTTCTGGCCCGCGTCGCCCCCACGGCAAATGAACTTCCCGATGCGAAACGTCGTGATGAGCGGAATGGCCATGGGCACTGTGGTGGTCGAGGCCTCGGCCACAAGCGGTGCCAAAATGCAGGCTCGGCTTGCGCTGGAGCACGGGAAGCGACTCTTCCTACTTGAGTCGTTGGTCGAGTCGCAGGAGTGGGCCCGCAAGTACGCCCAACGACCCGGCGTCTCGATAGTCAGAGACCTGGACGATGTTCTGGCGGTCCTAGTCAAGCTGGTGTCGGTGCCAGAGCAACTGATGTTGCTGTAAGTAGTGGAGACCGAGGCCGCCGTGACTGTCGAGCAGTTTACGGATCCATTTATCGCTGCCTACCGGCGCGTTCCGCCGGTGGGCAGCGGCATATGCCCGCTATGTCACCGTGGCGTTCGGCTGGACGCGTCTCTCTGTTACAGCTGCAGTGTGACGATGAGGCAGGTAAGCCGGCCAGTTACGGAGATCCTGCCCATCTCCTTCTACGAGGTACCGGACCAGTACTGGAACGTTCTGAGGTACTACAAGGACAGCCCGGCCCCCCAGGTACGGGACCAACTGGGGACAGTCTTAGCGGCGACCGTCGCGAGGTTCGTAGCTCAACATTGGGCATGCATCGTCGGAATGACCGGCGGACAGCCGACCCTAGTCACGACCGTACCTAGCACGGGCGGCCGACAGGGCCAACATCCGCTGGCGCGGGCGGTGTGTCGAAGCACACTTCTGCACCCTCTCTATCGAGATCTCCTCACGCTTGGTGAGGTGCAGTTGAGTCGCCTACGCGCCTCGGACGGTGGCTTTACTAGCAAATACCAACTCGGCGGTCATCGAGTCCTCCTCATCGAGGACACCTTCACTAGCGGGACCCGCACCCAAAGCGCGGCCTCGGCGCTGCATCTGGCGGGTGCGGCGGCGGTTGGTGTAGTTGCTGCTGGGAGAGTGATTGATCCTGCCTACAGCGCCGACTGCCGGCGCGTCTGGGACTACGCAACGGCTAAGCCGTTCACCTTCGACGTTTGCGCCCGGTGCACCGCCGAGGCTTGCCCATCAGGCAACTAGAATCACACGGGCCAGGCCGGCAAGCGAGGCGGACTTGAACCCCTAAGCCGCGAGGCGGTGGCTGATCCACTGAAAGTGGACCCATCGGCACTCTGACCTGGCTCGCGTTCCTCGGTGCCTCTCGACGTTTCGCATGCGTTGTCGCTGCCGGCTGTGCCGGATCTGTGCCCGATGATCTTTAAGGGATCTGCTGAGCTCTTACGGCGGCCCTACGCACGGCCAGCTAGGGAATCGCGGGCCATAGCTCAAGCACTGCCAACAGCCGGGCTGCGGCTACCAGGCGCACCTACATACCCTGTTGACCTGCGGTGGACACAAGTAGACACAAGCGCGCCCGCGACAAGGCCACCAGGCAATCTCACGGCTTGTGAAAGCTCTGCACACAGCCTGTGTCTTATGTTTTCCCTGCTAGGGCCCATGCCCATGCGTCACTAGGTCACTCGGGTGCACAGGATATCCACAGTTCACTTACCCACCCGTCCACCGCTGTCCACAGGTTGTCCCGAGGCTCGTCCACCGCCGTTGTTGTGCAGTGTCGGCACTAGGTGCTGTGATCGATGGCAGGACTTACACGGCTGACGTTCAGCTCCCGTACCTCGGTGTGCAGCACGGAAGTTGTCAGGTCCATGTAGAAGCCTCCGAAGCACGGAGCGGCACCCGCCTAGGAACGGGTGCCGCATTGAACTCCGTGCCAGGTCCGCTGCACACGTCCACTGATAGGAGATCGCGTGCCTAGGCTAACAACCCGCCTCGACCGGGCCAACCGTCACAGAGATCGATCTGTACGAAGCCTCAGCCTTGGGGAGGAGCTGACGCTCAGTGGCCCGGTGCCCCGCCCGCTGGTGGCTCGTGCGGGGCGGGCGACGGTCTTCGCGCCGCTAACGACGAGTGGCCGGCGGGTGGAAGATGCCTGATCGCCGACCCACAACAAAAGGCGTAAGCGTCTCATTGTTCGACGGGTACATGGTGCGCGCGATGCTTGCAGCCGATAGGGAGCCAGCTTCAACGGTCCAGCAACAGCCGAATGAGGTAGTTGAACGCGTCTATAAGCGCTACTGTCATGAGCTTGTGGGCCTTGACCTCAGTCAACTGTCTCGCTCCCAGGTTTCTGTAACATCCGTCCGGACGGGAAAGTGGACAGGCAAAAATGTAGAGGAGCTGCCAGGACAGGCCCTCACGGTGAGGCTTCCCTTTACCGGATCGAGGGAACTTCTCCAATACGGGGTTCTAGCATATTCTCAACGAAAGCCGCAGGTTGTTAACGGTGCGGTCGAGCTAACGATTCAATCTCCGGGGCGACTAACATCCGCAGCAATTAATTCCAGGGTTGCGGAGTTCATCGAAGACGCCAACAATTGCGTTGAGAAGGCAAACGCTGATGCCGCCCAGTTCAATGCCAAGCTACGAAGTGCCCTCCGGTCCAAAATATATGACCGAAAAGACCTCCTCGACGACACGGCGGACCTCGATGCCTCTCTGAAGATCCCCCTTACATCTGTTACCAGCCAAGCAAGGGTAGAGGTACCAGTTCAGCGCAAGAGCGTTCGAGTGCAAGAGTCACCGTCTGATTCGCCTTCGGCCGAGCCTCATGTCTCTCGACTCATCTATGAAGACGTGGTCCGAACGCTCAGCAGCTTCGGGCGAGCCATGGAACGGCTTCCAGACACAGCTAGGAGCCTCGGCGAGGAGGCTATCCGCGACCTGGCCCTCTTCCTCTTGAACGCCAACTACGAAGGTGCAGCCTCTGGCGAAGCCTTCAATGGGGCGGGCAAGACCGACATCCTCCTCAACCACCAAAACAGAAGCGCCTTCATTGGCGAGTTCAAGTTCTGGGGTGGTCCGAAGGCTTTCTCAAGCGCTATCAACCAGCTTTGCAGCTACACGACCTGGCGCGACACCAAGGCGGCGCTAGTCCTCTTGGTGAAAGACGTTCGAGCGACTACTGCTATTGAAGGCGCGGATCAGGCAATCCGCTCACATCCTCAATTTCGCGAAGCGCGGCCAAGCGATCGGCCGATGGAGCGAAGAGATTACGTCCTGGCCTCCAACACCGACACCAAACGGTTGATCTCGGTAGCGCTGCTGCCTGTGGTGATCCCTGATCCTCGAAACAAGGTTACTGAGGTTACCGAAACTCCTACACCTACCCCCCGGTCTTTCTCGGACTACCCGTCCGCAGTTGAGATCCGTCGGGCCTGGCCGGACGTGCTTGCTAACATTTCGCGCAAGTCGCTGCGCATTGCCGCCCTGTATCGGGACTCCCAAATCAATGGAGCCGAAGGCGATGCTCTCGTCTTGAACTTCAGAAGTGCGCTCCTGTGCACCATGGCCGCCGACGATTCACAACACCTAGTAGATGCGCTGTATGAAGAGTTTGGGGTTAGGTTCGCCATTACCTGCCAAGTTGTGCCGCGCCCCTCGTAGCGCCTTTTGGGTAGCGGCCCGCAAGGGAGAGGATATGGCGCCCAGAGCAGGGCTATTGCGTTGTGGGATAACTGCTGGTCACGGCAGCGATGAGGTCGTGAGGTCGGCGGTAGGCGTTTCGGGTGGCGCGGGCGATGTTGGTCGCGCCGGTGGTGCGGTGGTAGCCGATCGCGGTATTACGCAGCGTGGCGATGACGGCGGGTCCGTTGCCGGTTCTGGCTTGGTGTAGATCTTCACGGAACGTCACACGCCCAGAGTGAGTGGTCTTGCCATCCCGTCTGCCATCGACCCGCCCTCCTGGGGAGCGGGCCGCCGCCCGGCCCGCCACGTCAAGCGGACCTTGACGCACGTTCGGACGCTGGCGGGTCGGGCGGTGGTCTGCTCGGCTTGCCCGGGTCGATGGCAGGCGGGATGGCCTACCGCAACCACCCACGGACCCGGCGCCTGCCGACGATCTTGGCCATCCTGGAGCCGGAGCGCCCCCGCCGGAGGCGCAGTAACCGCAACCCCGCGACCGCCACCAGTTCGCCGACGCCGCTGGCGTGCACTCCCTTACGCCGCGCGGGTCCTGGCCGCGCGGCGCGGCCGGCTGCCGGCCCACCACCTCACCCGTCAACGGTCTGTCGTTCTGCGGCGGCCCTCCGGGCTCCCCGCCCTTCGCGCCAGCCGCCGGGCATCAGGCGTGACGGCCGCAGAGCGACAGCGGCAGCGGCCGGCGCGCGCCCAGGCGGCGGCGCGTGCGGCCCGTTCAAGGGCCGCCTTGAAGACGTACAGAAACTTTGAACAGCAAACCGGCGGCCGGCCTGTCGGGTCTCAGCATGACGCTTGACGATCCGCTTTGCCCGCTGCTTGCCATGATCGGCGGGGATTGCGCCGCTCGCGGCATGCCGCGAGTGGTGAAAGAATGAGTCATGCCGAAACAGAAGCCCTCCGCGAAAGTCGCCAGCCGCGGCGTCACCCGCGCCAAGCTGTACGTCGAGGAGGAGCTGGACTGGCTATTCCGGGAGCAGCCCACCGAGGACTTCGGCATCGATGCTCACGTCGAGGTCGTTGACGGCGAGGACGTGCGTGGTCGGCTTATAGCACTCCAGATTAAGAGCGGCAAGAGCTGGTTTGGCGAGCCCACGACTGGCGGGTGGTGGTTTCGTCCAGACGATGACCATGTGCGGTACTGGAAGAGACACTCCCTGCCCGTGGCCGTCGTCCTGTACAACCCGGCCACGAAGCTCTGCCACTGGCAGCTCGTTACAGACGTAACGTTGGCGCGGAGCAAGACTGGCGGCTGGAAGCTCCTGGTGCCCGAAACGCAGATGCTGAACGCGGATGCGGCCAAGGCCTGGCGGGCTGCTGCCGAGGGCGATCCGTACGAGCTGCGGCTGCGCGAGCTTCGCCTCGCCCGCCCATGGATGGAGCTACTGGCACAAGGCAAGCGGCTCGTGGTCGACTTCGAGGAGTGGATCAACAAGAGTTCGGGCCGGGGGTCGATCTCCATCGGAATCGATAACGAGGATGGAAGCGATCCCGAGGAGCTCGTCACCTGGCATCTATTCGTGGGGCCGACAAACTACGCCGAGGCGGTGCCGAAGATGTTTGCCTGGGCGGATGCCGATGTCCATGAGGAGACGTACGACGACGCCGAGCACGACATGTATGAAGCGGAGTGTTCAATCTGGGACGAGGGGGACCAGTTCTTTACCCAATCATTCTCCGACTGGCGTCGGGTCCACTCGGCGAGGGGGATCCGACCGTACAACAATGCTGCTGGTGAGGTCGACTACTACCGACTTGAACTGACGCTCAACGAGTTGGGCAAGGCGTTCTTGATCGTGGACGAATTCGCAGGCAGTGATCTTCGGCAGTTGACGCTTTAGCTCCTTCCGGAAAGGCGGTCACCTTGGCGGCTGCGTGGCTGCGTCGCCGGTCTGCTCGCGCCACTGACCGCCGTCGGCCTGGACGAGACGCTTCACCATCTGCCGGGCCTCCTCTTCGGTGCCGAACTCCCACCGGAGCACCTTGCCGGTCTCGGAGTCGCCTGCCCTGGCCACGACATGCCAGCGAACCTCGCGGGCGAGCCACACGTCACGCCGGCTCAGCCGTCCCCACGTGCCGTTCCACCAGCGCGCGACCAGTTCCTTCGCCACCAGGTGATCGTACAGACGTACGAATCGCAGTGAAGGTCAGTGCCCGACGCGGACCTGCTCGGACCGCGTCCACTCATACATGCGGTTGTCGCGGTGGAACTCAAGAAAATCGACGTGGTCGAGGACCACCTTGACGGGTGCTGCTTTAACCTGCGCCAGCGCAGCCGCAATGGGTTCCGCGGGTTGCGCTGTGTTCGAGTAGGCAACGCTCACATGCGGTCGGTACCCCTGAACGTGTTCCGGCGCCAACTCGACGTTGTCCAACCCGAGTACGTCTCCGATAACAGCCCTGACCGCGTTCCGTACCTCTGCGATCGGCTCGGGCGGGAACGCTGGCAAGTAGATGGCTTCGGGCCGCACGACAGGCCGGTGGAACGTCACCGTCGGCGTAGGTGTCTGAGCGAGCTTCTTGCGGATCCCACGTTCCAACTCGGCGACTTGGTCCTTACCCAGGTCGTCGAGGAATCCGATGCCCTGCATAGTCAAGTGCAGCCAGTTTGGCGGTATGAGGTCAAGCCCGGGAAACGGTCGCAATGCCTCCTGGTAGCGCTGCACCAGCTCCACCAGCTCGGTGTACGCGCTCATGGTGAAGTGGCATGCGTAGAAATGACGGCCAGCTAGCCACCCGGGCCGCCACCACCAGTGGTCCCGCATGTTGTCGATGTGGTCGACCAGATCGGCCATGCTGCCCCCTAGCTAGATGTCGGAGCGACCGTCGGCGTCTTCGGGCTGCTGAGTTACGTCGTACTCGTCGATGAGGTCGATGCGGTCGGCAGGCCAGACAGACTCGGATACTTCAAGCACACTGTCGTCTTCGGCTCGGGCGACGTGCACGACGTGGACAACCCCAGTGCCTGGCGAGATTTGAAGCGTCTCGGCCTCGGCCGACGTCGGCATCCGCCACTGCCAGTGATCCCTAGCCCGGGTGTACCTCTTCCCGCTCAGGTCCTCCACGCAGAGGAAGAGGGCCTTGGGCACCACCGATGGCTCCTCAAGGAAGGTGCCGCCGGCAAAACCCAGCGGGATGTAGCTGGCCCCAGTCTCCTGGGGCTTGTCCGTCTCGCGGTCGAACAACACCCGGCGTCGGATGACAACTTCCTCCCCCGGCTCCATGCCCGCCGCCTTCGCGACGTGTTCGGGAACCGGCCCGCGCCCGGCGAATGGAATCTCATGCCTCAGGTGGGCCGTGAGCAGCTTTCCGTCGGTCCGGGCACGCCCGTAGCGATCACGCGAGCGCCGTTGGAGTCGACGGTGGGCGCTGACGAACGTCCCGACGCCCTGGCGGGCCTCGACGATGCCCTCTGCCCTCAGAACACGGATCGCGCTCCGCATCGTTTCAAGAGACAGGCTGGGGAAGGTTGAGCGGAAACGCTCGAGTAGTGCGGCCTCGGCAGGCAGCCGCTCCCCTGGCTTGTACGTGCCGTTCTTGATGTCGCGCCGCAGCTCATCGGCTATGCGCTGATACTTGGGGGCCTTTGCCCCAAGGTCACTAGTCATCTTTGACCTCCACCCGAAATTCTAGTCCTCTAGAGGACTTGACGCCTTCCACCGGTGGCTTACCTTGATTGCACGCGGTCCTCTAGAGGACTAGAGCACTAGACCTAGGAAGGGGTCACGCTCATGAAGCTGTACGTGGACACCCAAAGCAAGCAGGTCCAGGTGACGAAGGACCCGGAGCCGAAGAACGACCAGAACGGCAACCAGCGGTCGGAGAAGAACACTGGCCGGCTCATGTGGTCGACCCAGGTCTTCGTTCTCGACGAGACTGGCGGCGAGATCATCACCATCACCACGGCGGGTGAGAAGCCGGGCGTGACGGTGGGACAGCTCGTCGCTGTCGAGCAGTTGGAGGCCATCCCGTGGGCGACCAACGGGCGTAACGGCGTCGCGTTCCGTGCGATCTCGCTGAAGCCGAAGGCTGGCAACTCGGCGGCTAAGTAGGTCCCTCGCTCACCGTGCTGTGTGAGCCCTGGGGTGTCTGGCACGTGGCGGCCTGATGGTCCGCTGATCTGAGATCCAAGGTCCGGGAGTGGTTCCGACTCCTACATTCCCGGCCCGTCACCACCTGTGGTGGTGGCATCCCCCGCAAGAGCTGGCGCGGGGTCGGTCCGACTCCTACATCTGCCGACCCCGTGCCCTCCAACTCATCCGACCCAACTCGCATTGGGAGGACTCGTCGTGTCCAAGTCTAGCCCCCGCCGCCCCTTCGGGCGGAACACCGGAACGGTGACGGTCATCGAGGCCAAGGTCCACCGCTCCTCGGCCCGCAACGCCCGGCTGGCGTTCATCCTCACGGCGGTCATCGTCGGCCTTCTCTCGGCCGTGGTGGCCGCTTCCTCCATGCACCCCATCCTGGCCCTGTTCATCGGCGCGCTGATCGGCGCACTGTCCGGCGGCCTGGCCTGGGTGCTCGTCCGCATCTGGCCGGTCCTGCGGCTGCTGTGGTGGTGGACCACCGAAATCGGAATCACCATCGTCCTCGGCGCGGCCTGGGTGCAGCTCGCCAACCACACGCCGCTCCCCGTGACCCTCGTGGTCGTCGCCCTGGTCGTCGGCGTCCCCGCCGCCGTCCCGGTCACCCGCCGCGCCCTGGTCGCCTGGACCTGGTGCCTCGTGGTGAGGCATCGGCTGCGGGTGTGCTTCGCGCAGTTCATCATCGCCAACCAGTCCGGCAGCCTCCCGCTGATCCTGTGGGCCACGCCCACCCCCGTCGGTGAGCGGGTCTGGGTCTACCTCCGGCCCGGCCTCTCAATGGCCGACCTGGAAGGCCGCCTCGACCGCATCGCGGTCGCCTGCCACGCCGCCACCGCTCTGGTCGAGCGGGCCTCCGACGGCAACGCCGCGTATCTGCGGTTCGACATCAAGCGCCGCGAGGTACTGACCGCCACGGTCGGCTCCCCGCTGGTCGACGTCATCGACCCCGCCACGCCGGCTACCGACCGGGCCATGCCGGTTGTGCCGACTGCTCTGGATCTGCCCGACGTCGACGCACCCGTCATCACCCTGCCGGTGCAGAAGAAGCCGGCCACCACTGCCAACGGCAGCAAGCCCGGGGCTTCGTCCTCGTCGTCCGACGCGGACGACGTTTCCGACTGGATCTGACCACACCCAACCCGGACGCGAGGAGCCCTTCGGGCTCGTTCGTGTGGCTCCTCGCGACCACCAGTGCCCAAGGAGGGCAACCATGACCACCGCTACCGCCCCAACGTCTGGGGTTCCGGTGGGGCCTGGCCTGTCGATGTTCGACCCCATCTTCGTCGGCATCGACGAGTTCGGTCAGCCCGTCTACATCACCCTCGCCTACCGCAACCTCCTCGCCGGCGGCGAACCCGGCGGAGGCAAATCCGGCCTGCTCAACTGCATCGCCGCCCACGCCGCCCTCAGCGTCGACAGCCGCCTCGTGCTGCTCGACGGCAAGCTCGTCGAACTCGGGCAGTGGGAAGACTGCGCCGACGCGTTCATCGGCCCCGACATCACCGAAGCCCTGACCGTCCTGCGACGGCTCCAGGTCGTGATGAACAACCGCTACGCCTGGCTGCGCGCCCACGGGCGCCGCAAGCTCACCGCCGCCGACAACCTGTCGGTCATCACCGTCCTGGTCGACGAGATCGCCTTCTACTCCGCCACGGTCGGCAGCAAGCAGGAGCAGGAAGAGTTCGTCGCTCTCCTGCGCGACCTGGTCGCCCGGGGCCGCGCCGCCGGCATCCCCGTCGTCGCCGCCACCCAGCGGCCCAGCTTCGACATCATCCCCACCTCACTGCGGGACCTGTTCGGCTACCGCGCCGCGTTCCGCTGCACCACCCCGAACAGCTCGAACATCGTCCTCGGGCACGGCTGGGCCGAGCAGGGCTATACGGCCACCGACATCCAGCCCACCAACCAGGGCGCGGCCTACCTCATCGCCGAAGGCGGCGTACCCCGCCGCATCAAGGTCGCCTACCTCACCGACAACCAGATCGCCGGCATCGCCGACTACGCCACCTGGATCCGCCGCCCCGCCACCGGAAACCGCACGGAATGGGAGATCGCCGCATGAGCACCCTCGGCTACCGCGACCACACCCTGATCGGCCTACCGGAGCAGGTCGCCAACGTCATCGCCAACCACCAGAGCGCCGGAACGCTCATCTCAATGACCGCACCCCGGCCCATCTCGGCCACCGACCCGCGTATCCGGGTCGCCGTGCGCCTGGTCGACACCACCACCCCGGCCATCCGTCCGGTTCGGGTCACATCGCTGCGCATGCACATCACCGACCGCGTCCAGCCCCGCCGCACCCGACGCCGTGTCGCCATCGCGGCCACCATCGCCGCCGTCTTCACCGTGCTGGTCGCGGCCATCGCCTACCTCGTCGGGCAGCTCGTCACGTTCCTGGTCGAGCACGCCGCGATCATCGCCGGCCTCCTCACCATCACCGCGCTCATCCTCGCCGCCCTGCGCGGCACCACCGGCAGCGGCAAACGGCACTGCCCCGGCTGCTGACACCCGAGAAACGGCCGACAGGACCGGACCAACGCCTGCAAGCAAAGCCGGTCCTGCCGACCTCCCACCAAGCCCTCACCGAAAGGACGTGGCTGCCATGAAGGCTACCCAGAACCCACCCACCGGAGTCCAGGTCACACCCGCTGACCTGCTCCGGTGCGCTGCCCTCTACCTGCGCCGGCACGGCTGGCACCAGGGCACCTACTACGCCAAAACGACCGACATCTCGACTCCGCCGGCCTGCGCCGCCGGGGCCATCGGCATCGCCTGCGCCGGCCACCGCGTCGAGCACTTCTCCCAACTCGACGGCGGCACCCTCGCCGATTACCTCGCCGCGCTCGGCGTCTTCGTCGACTACCTCGACGCCCACGCCCCGGTCTTCTTCATCGACGAGGACGGCTATCTCCTCGACGAGCACACCTCCCCCTACTCGTGGAACGACGACCCGGCCCGCACCGCCGAGCAGGTCGTAGCGGCTCTGGAAGCCGCCGCCGACGAGTGGGACCGCCTCCGCACCGAGGGAGGCAACAACGCATGAGCACCGTCAAGAAGTCCTTGACGCCGTTCGGGCAACAGCTCAAGCACCGGACCGTCGTCGAGAACGACGAGTTCGCCGCCTTCGCCCGCCGCATCATCCGCGCCCACGGCCGCCGCGTCGCCGCCGGCGACGTTGAAGCCCTCCGCGACCTCACCGCCCTGTCCTCGGTCATCGACCAGGCCATCACCGAAGCCGTCATCGGCCTGCGGGCCTTCGGCTACTCCTGGGCCGAAATCGGCTCCCGCCTCGGCATCACCCGCCAAGCCGCCCAGCAGCGCTGGGGAGGCCAGCCATGACCACCACCACCCAACCGACCACCGGCCTGGCCGTCGAGTTCTACGACCCGACCGGCACCCGCTACGGGTTCCCCACCTTCCCCTACCTCGACGCCCCAACCGGGCTGGCCACCCGCCGGCAACTCCGCGCCGCCGGCCTGCGCCCCGGAGGACACGACCCGGTCGCCCAGATCCTCTGGCGGCGTGGCAAGCGCGTCGCCTACCTCTACCGCCTCGACCTCGCCGCACCCAAACGGGTCGCCACGCCCGCACAGCGGGAGGCCATCGCCAAGGCGCTTCGCGCTCGCCGCACCTGCCGTTCCTGCGACCTCGTCCAGCCCTACTACATCCCGCGCCGTACCGGTGCCTGTCTCGACTGCATCCCCGGAGGTGCCCGATGACCACCGCCATCACGAACCTCGCCGCCCAGGAGCGAATGACCGCCGATGACTACGCCGTCACCGCCCTCGCCGACTACTTCGCCGCCCGCGGCCCCTTGTCCTTCGAACGGTTCCTGTCCGGCTACTACGCCGAGTCGATCCGCCTCATCCAGGAAGCCCATCTGACCGACTGCACCGTGGGCGACGGCGAGCTCTGCGCCACCTGCGACGCCATCCGTGTCGGCCTCGTCGGCCTGCTCGCCGAACAACGCACCGTCACCGCTGCGGAAGTGACCGGCCATGACCAGCACTGACCGGACCACCGGCCCACGGATCGAGGGCGTCGTCCTGGTCCTCATCCTGCTCACCGTCGCCGGCTTCGCCGGCGCAGCCTCCTTCACCCACGTCAAAGACTGGACCCTCGCCAACTCACCCACCGGCACCGGCCAGTGGTTCGGCTGGGCCAACGCCGTCATCTCCGAACTCGTCCCCATCGCCTCGCTCCTGACGATCCGCCGACGCCGCCGAGCCGGCGCTCCCATCGGCTACCCGCTGTTCCTACTCATCGCCGCCGCCGGCCTGTCCCTGGCCGCGCAACTCGCCGTCGCCAAACCCAGCCCGTCCGGCTGGCTTCTCTCGGCCGTTCCGGCGTTGGCGTTCATGGCCCTGGTCAAGCTCGTCCTCGCCCCGGCACCCACGCCGGAGCACCCCACGCCCACCTGCGAGCAGGTCGAGCCCATCCGCGTCCAGGTGGCCGAGCAGGTCACCACCGAGCCGCCCGCTGCCATCACCCCGGTCCCCGAGCCGACCCCGGCCGTCGAGCCGGAACCTGTCACCACGCCGGCCCCGGAGCCGGTCGACGTCCCTGCCCACCTGCTGCCCACCGCCCGCTTCGCGGCCGTGCAGCACGAACAGGCCACCGGCCAGCCCATCACCGCCGCCGAGCTGGCCGACCGGCTGAGCATCGCCCCGGCCGTCGCCGGGCAGCTCCTCACCACCATCGGTGGTGGTGGCCGATGACCATCTACCTCGTCGACATCGAACAGGTCATCCACACCTGCCCGGCCTTCGCCGACCCTCACCCGTTCGACACCCGCCGGACCCTCGTCGACGTCATCCCCGGCGGTCCCTGCCGGGCACCGGTCACCGTCCGCTGCGGCGGCAAGGCCGTCCAGATCCCCTGCCACCGGCACGAGCCGGCCAAGCGTCAGTGCGGCGCCTGCCGGGTCATCGTTACCGAACGCACCATCACCACCCGACACCTCACCGAGGTTGCCGGCTGATGGCCTCGACGCTGGACCTCACACCCCGAGCTTCGGCCCGGGGTGTGGGCTCGAACGCCGACACCATCGGCCCGGTCTACGGCTACACCGCCGCCGGCTCCGCCTTCGAACGCGCCACCCGGCCGGACTACTTCGGGTGGCTGGAGCACATCCGGGCCGCCGCTGGCTGCACCCGTCCGATCCGCCTAGCCGGGCAGCTCCTCACCGTCGAGCCGTCGACCGGCCGGGTGCTGGATCAGCGGCACACCGACGCCATGCCTGATGCCGCGATCTACACCGCCTGCGGCAACCGCCGGGCCACCGTCTGCCCCGCCTGCGCCACCATCTACCAACGCGACGCTTTTCAGGTGCTCCGCGCTGGCCTCGTCGGCGGCAAAGGCGTCCCTGAGACGGTCTCCCAGCACCCGGCGGTGTTCGCCACGTTCACCGCGCCCTCGTTCGGCGCGGTCCACGTCCGCGCCGTCAAGCGGCACACCTGCGCCAACCGCAAGCGCTGCGACTGCCGGTCTGAGCCCTGCCACGCCCGCCGCGACACCGGCCTCTGCGAGCACGACCGCCCCGCCGTCTGCTGGGCGAGACACGAGCCAGGGGACCAGGTGCTCGGGCATCCGCTGTGCCTGGACTGCTACGACCACGACCATCAGGTCGTCTGGAACCTGTTCTCCGGCGAGCTGTGGCACCGCACCAAGCAAGCCGCGGAACGGTGGCTCGCCAAACTCGCCCGCCGCCGTGGCATCCCCCGCGTTGACGTCGTCACCGCCTCCGGGAACCTTCGGAAGGTTCCACCGGTCCGCCTCTCCCACGGCAAAGCCGCCGAGTTCCAGGCACGCGGGGCGGTCCATTTCCACGCCCTGGTGCGCCTCGACGGCGTCGACCCCGACGACCCCACCGCCGTGGTCCCGCCGCCTGCCTGCTTCACCGTGGCGGACCTGGAAGACGCCCTCCGGGCCGCCGCCGAGCAGGTCGCCTTCGCCACCCCCGGCCACCCTGACCGGCCTGAGGGCTGGCCGGTGGCATGGGGCGAGCAGGTCGACATCCGCCCCATCAGCCTGACCGGCCGGGGAGAAGTCACCGACAGCATGGTCGCCGGATACCTTGCCAAATACGCCACCAAAAGCACCGAGGTAACCGGGCACCGCTCCGTCAGGCTCGACGCCGACAGCATCGGCGACTACGCCGACCCCGACGGCGACCACACCGCCCGCCTCATCGACGCCTGCTGGCGCATCGGCCGACCCACCGGCACACCCGTCCCACTCTCCCAGCGGCCCCGCGACCACCGGCCCCGGCCCGGCTTCGTCGAGCGTTGGCAGTGCCCCGACTGCGGCACCCACACCCGCTACCCCGCCTGCCCCGTCTGCATCGCCGTGCGTCAAGCCGTCCTTGACGCCCAACCGGCCAGCAGATTAACCACCAACCCATACGCCCGGCTGCGGCGGTGGGCGCACATGCTCGGCTTCGGCGGCCACTTCCTCACCAAAGCCCGCCGCTACTCCGTCACCTTTCAACTCCTGCGCGACACCCGCGTCACCTTTCGCCGGCATGAGGACCAGGCCCACGAGCACCCTGCCGCCAGCGGCAGCCCCGCCGCCCAGGTCGACGAGGACACCACCCTCATCGTCGGAACCCTCACCTTTGCCGGCGTCGGTTGGCACACCACCGGAGACGCCCTCCTCGCCAACACCGCCGCCGCCATGGCACGTGAGCGACGAACCACCGGCCGCGAAGAACTCGCCCACGAACTCAGCACCACCCCGGCCGGCACCGTGCCGACTGCCGCCTGACCAACAGACCTGAGGAGGTCACCCGTCATGAGCACCACCGCCCGTCCGACCCCTGGGGTGCGGCTCGTCCCGCGCACCGCCGCCACGGTGGTCGAGCCGGTCACCTACACCGTCCGCGAGGTCGCCAAGCTGCTCGGCCTGTCGCTGGGGAGCACTTATGCCCTCGTCCGTGACGGCACCATCCCCGCCACCCGCCTCGGTGGGCGGTGGGTCATCCCACGCAAGCGGTTCCACGCGTGGCTCGACGCCGTCACCGAACCCGCCGCCACCGGCACCGACCTTGGTGGGAGGCGTTGATGGGACACATCGTCAAGACCCCTGCTGGCACCTACCGCGCCAACTGGCGCGACGCCGCCGGGCGGCAGAAGGCCAAGACTTTCCGTACCAAGCGAGAGGCGTCCGCCTTCCTCGCCGAGACTGAGGCATCGCTGTCTCGCGGCTCCTACGTTGATCCGAGCGCCGGTCGAACCAAGTTCAGTGCCTACGCGGATCGCTGGCTCTCGTCCCGGTCGGTGGAGGCGACCACCCTGGCGGCCTGGTCCTCCCGCCTGCGGTCACGGCTGCTGCCGTACTGGGGCGGTTGGCAGCTCGGGAAGATCGACCATCTTGCCGTGCAAGAGTGGGTGACTGAGCTGGGAAAGCAGCTCGCGCCCGCCACCGTCGCCTCGTGCTTCGGCCTGTTCTCCTCGATCCTTGCCTCCGCTGTCCGCAGTCGGCTGATCGCGTTCAACCCCTGCGAGGGTGTCCGCCTCCCGGCTCAGCGCAAGCGGGCTGGCGGAGTCCACACCATCTCCCAGGCCGACCTAACAGGCTGCCTCCTCCCGGCAGTGCCCGAGTGGCACCGGCCGCTTGTTGCTGCTGCGGCGGGCGCAGGTCTGCGGTGGGGTGAGTGCCTGGGCCTCCGGTGGGGATGCGTTGATCTCGATGCATCGACAATGACGGTCGAGCGTGTCGTGATCGAGGTCGACGGTCACCTGTCCGACAAGCCGTACCCGAAGTCAGCCAAGAGCCGGCGGACCGTGCCGCTCGCCCCGTTTCTGGAACAGGAGCTTCGACGCCATCGCGAACTGGTTGCGCATGGCCCGGATAACCGGGTCTTCACCAACTACGAGGGCGGCTCAATGTTGCGCAGCAACTTCCGGCGCCAGGTATGGCGCCCGTCTCTTGTCCGGGCCGGGCTCCTCGGCCAGGTCGCCGAGTCCGGGCCGTTCAAGTTCCGCGCAACCTGGCCCGACCGCGACGGCGTGGAATGGTCAGCGGAGTTCACTACCGAGCGGGAAGCGGTCGACTGCGTGGCGACCAAGGCGGCCGGCGGACTGCGGTTCCATGATCTGCGGCACTGCTACGCGACGTGGTTGGTTTCCGGCGGGGTCCCTGTCAACGTCGTCCAGGCGGTGATGGGCCACGAGCAGGCATCGACCACGCTCAACCGCTACACGCATACACCGGCGGATTTTCACGCGTCGGTGCGCAGGGTCTTCGACGGTTCTGCTGACGATCCGCTGACTGCCGAAGAAGATCCTCAATCTGACGGGAAGCCAATCAAGGATGAAAACAGCCCGTGACCAGGCCGAGTGATGTGGTGGAGCCCAGGGGACTTGAACCCCTAACCCCTGCCTTGCAAAGGCAGTGCTCTGCCAGTTGAGCTAGGGCCCCGAGGGCGGGCGGAGCCGCCTGGTGCTGGCAGTCGGAGAGCGGAGGCTCAGCGCAGGTCGGGCGCGGTGGTCGCCTCGTGCCACAGGGCACGCTCGTCGTTCGAGGCCTTGACCTTCTTGGCCACGACGGCGGCCACGCCGACGATGCCGACCAGGATCAGAAGCTTCTTGAACATGGGACGACCCCTCGCGCTCGACAACCGTCGGACGGTGCGGTGGGGCTAGCTGGAATCGAACCAGCGACCTCAGAGTTATCAGCTCTGCGCTCTAACCGACTGAGCTATAGCCCCGCGTAGCGACGAGCAAGGTTAACCCATCGCCGCGGCCGGCCCCAAATCGGGGTGCCCGTGGGGGGCTCTCGCTCGTACCAGCTCGAACCTACCCGGATGCGCGACGCCGGGGCGACCGCTTTACGCGGCGCGCCCCGGCGTCCCGGCTGGTTCAGTCCCGCTCGGCGAGCGTCAGCTCGATCCCGCCGACCAGGTCGGCGCAGACGTTGTAGACGAACGCGCCGAGCGTGGCGAGCGCGGTGAAGAGCACGACGTTGACCAGGCCGATCAGCGCGGAACTCATGATCACGCCCTTGGCGGTGATCCGGAAGCCGTTGGTGCTCTGCCCGCCGCCCGCGCTGACCAGGTCGGTCAGGCTGTCGTTGACGCTCTTGAACACGCCCATGGCGTCCAGCGCCAGGTAGAGCACCGAGGTGGCGACGACCACCACGATGAAGAGCACCACCGAGACGGCGAACGCGAACTTCATCACGGACCACGGGTCGATCCGCTTGAGGTTCAGCCGGGCCCGGCGCGGTCCGCGGGACGCGGCCGAGCTGACCGACGTACGCGCAGCGCGTACCGCCTCACCCACGCGGGCGGCGCCGACGGCCGCGGCGCCGCTGATGCCCGGCGGCAGGCCGCCGCCGTTGGCCGGGCGGTTCGGCGGGCCCGGGCGGGCGCCGTCCGGCGACGGCTTGGTGGCGGTGCCGACGCCGGACACGACCCGCGGCTGGGTGCCGGTGGCACCGGTCGACGGCCGGGCGGCGCCCGCCGCGATCGGCTGTGTCGCGGCGGGCTTCGGCGCGGGAGCCGGCCGGGCGGCCAGACCGTCGGCAGAGGTCGGCGCGTCGACCTTGGCCTTCTCGGTCTTGTCGCTCGCCGCCGAGTCCTCGGAGGGCTTCTCCGGCGGTGGCGTCATGCCGGGGGCCCGGGTGAACTTCGGGGCAGGCTCGTCGGCGGGGACGGTGGCCCGGCCCACGGCCGCGCGGCCGGTCGCTGGTGTGCCGCCCTTTGCGGCCTCCTCGTCGACCGGGTTGGCCGAGGTCCCCGTGTTCCCCGACTTCGCCTGTGTCTCCGTCATTCAACTAGTCCTGTTCGTCAGGCTCGTCGGCATTGCGAGCAATCGCCACGATAGTCACGCCGTCCGGGAGGTCCATCAGCTTGACCCCCATTGTGTTCCGGTCACGCGTACGGCGTACAGGCTTCACCGGAGTCCGGATGACACCACCGTTGCTGGTGATCGCGAAGAGCTCGTCGTCCGGGTCGATCACCACCGCACCGACCAGACCACCGCGTCGCTCGGTGATCTTCGCAGTCAGCACACCTTTACCTCCCCGGCCCTGGACCGGGTATTCCTCGATCGGGGTGCGTTTCGCGTATCCCCCGTTCGTCGCGACCAGCACGTCCAGGCCCTCGCGGACGACCTCCATGGCCAGCAGGACATCGTCCTCGCTGAACCGCATGCCGATCACGCCCGAGGTGGCCCGGCCCATCGGCCGCAGCGCCTCGTCGCTGGCGTTGAACCGGATCGCCTGCGCGTTCTTGGAGACCAGCAGCAGGTCCTCCTCCGGGGCGACCAGCGCCGCCCCGACCAGCTCGTCCTCGTCGCGAAGGTTGATCGCGATGATTCCGCCGGACCGGGGGGAGTCGAACTCCTCGAGCCGCGTCTTCTTCACCAGGCCGTTCTTCGTGGCGAGTACCAGGTAGGGCGCCACCTGGTAGTTCGGGATTTCGATGATCTGGGCGATCTGCTCGTCGGCTTGGAACGCGAGCAGGTTGGCCACGTGCTGGCCCTTGGCCACCCTACTGGCTTCGGGGAGCTCGTACGCCTTGGCCCGGTAGACCCGACCCTTGTTCGTGAAGAACAGGATCCAGTCGTGGGTGGAGCATACGAAGAAATGGCTGACGATGTCGTCCTGCCGCAGCGTCGCGCCGCTGACACCCTTGCCGCCGCGCCGCTGGGAGCGGTAGAGGTCGGCCTTGGTGCGCTTGGCGTACCCGGTGCGGGTGATCGTGACGACCACGTCCTCGCGGGCGATCAGGTCCTCCATCGAGACCTCGCCGTCGAACGGCACGATCTTCGTGCGCCGCTCGTCGCCCCACTTCGCGACGATCTCGCCCAGCTCCTCCGAGACGATCCTGCGCTGCCGCTCCGGCTTGGCGAGGATGTCCTTGAGGTCGGCGATCTCGATCTCGAGCTTGGTGAGGTCGTCGATGATCCGCTGCCGCTCCAGGGCGGCCAGCCGGCGCAGCTGCATGTCCAGGATCGCGGTCGCCTGGATCTCGTCGATCTCCAGCAGCCGGATCAGGCCCTGCCGGGCGTCCTCCACGGTGGGCGAGCGCCGGATCAGGGCGATGACCTCGTCCAGGGCGTCGAGAGCCTTGGCCAGACCGCGCAGGATGTGCGCCCGCTCCTCCGCCTTGCGCAGCCGGAACGCGGTCCGCCGACGGATCACGTCGATCTGGTGCTCGACGTAGTAGCGGATGAACTGGGCCAGGTTGAGCGTGCGCGGCACCCCGTCGACCAGGGCCAGCATGTTGGCGCCGAAGGTCTCCTGGAGCTGGGTGTGCTTGTAGAGGTTGTTCAGCACCACCTTGGCGACCGCGTCGCGCTTGAGCACGAGCACGATCCGCATGCCGGTACGCCCGGAGGACTCGTCCCGGATGTCGGCGATGCCGGCGAGCTTGCCCTCCTTGATCAGCTCGGCGATCCGCTCGGCCAGGTTGTCCGGGTTGACCTGGTACGGCAGCTCGCTGACCACCAGGCAGGGGCGGCCCCGCTTGTCCTCCTCGACCTCCACCACGGCGCGCATCCGGATCGAGCCCCGCCCGGTCCGGTACGCGTCCTGGATGGCGGCCTGGCCCACGATCAGGCCGTGGGTCGGGAAGTCGGGGCCCTTGACGATCTCCAGCAGCGCCTCGAGGGTGGTCGCCTCGTCCGCCTCGGGATTGTCCAGGCACCACTGCACCGCCGCGCCGATCTCGCGCAGGTTGTGCGGGGGGATCTTGGTGGCCATGCCGACCGCGATGCCCTCGGAGCCGTTCACCAGCAGGTTGGGGATCCGCGACGGCAGGATGGTGGGCTCCTTGGCCCGGCCGTCGTAGTTGTCCTGCAGGTCGACGGTGTCCTCGTCGATGTCCCGCAGCATCTCCATCGCCAGCGGGTCGAGCTTGCACTCGGTGTACCGCATGGCGGCGGCCGGGTCGTTGCCCGGCGAGCCGAAGTTGCCGTTGCCGTCGACCAGTGGGTAGCGCAGCGACCAGGGCTGGGCCATCCGGACCAGCGCGTCGTAGATCGCCGAGTCGCCGTGCGGGTGGAACTGACCCATCACGTCGCCGACGACGCGGGAGCACTTCACGTAGCCGCGGTCCGGCCGGTAGCCGGAGTCGAACATGGCGTAGAGGATCTTGCGGTGGACCGGCTTGAGCCCGTCCCGGACGTCCGGCAGCGCCCGCCCGACGATGACGCTCATCGCGTAGTCGAGGTACGAGCGCTGCATCTCGACCTCGAGGCCGACCGGCTCGATCCGGTCGTGCGCCACGACGGCGGCGGCTGTCTCCGGGATCTCCGGCTCGCTCGGGGTGGACTCGGGAGTATCGGTCACTGTTAACCCTTATCAGACTCAGAGTCGTTTTCGCGCTGTGGATAACGGCTGTGGAAACCGGCCAAGTTGTGGATAACCCTGTGGACCGCCGGGCCGGCCGGTGGATCTCCGGCCGGCCCGGCGAGGTCCGTCAGATGTCCAGGAACCGCACGTCCTTGGCGTTGCGCTGGATGAACGAACGGCGTGCCTCGACGTCCTCACCCATCAGCACGCTGAACAGCTCGTCGGCGGTTGCGGCGTCGTCGAGCGTCACCTGACGCAGCGTACGGGTGGCCGGGTTCATCGTGGTCTCCCACAGCTCCGGGTAGTTCATCTCGCCGAGGCCCTTGAACCGCTGGATGTCGTCCGGCCTGGCGTTGGGCTTCTTCTGCTGGCGCAGCGCGATCAGCCCGTCCCGCTCCCGGTCCGAGTACGCGTACTGGGCGTCGTCGCCCTTCTTGTTCCACTTGATCTTGTAGAGCGGCGGGGCGGCGAGGTAGACGTGGCCCAGTTCGACCAGCGGCCGCATGAAACGGAACAGCAGCGTGAGCAGCAGCGTCTGGATGTGCTGACCGTCGACGTCCGCGTCGGCCATCAGCACGATCTTGTGGTACCGCAGCTTCTCGATGTCGAAGTCGTCGTGGATGCCCGTGCCCAGCGCCGTGATCAGCGCCTGGACCTCGTTGTTCTTCAGCACCCGGTCGATCCGGGCCTTCTCCACGTTGAGGATCTTGCCGCGGATCGGCAGGATCGCCTGGGTCCGCGGGTCCCGGCCCTGCTTGGCCGAGCCGCCGGCCGAGTCGCCCTCGACGATGAACACCTCGGACTCGCGCGGGTCGGTGGACTGGCAGTCGGCCAGCTTGCCCGGCATCGAGCCGGACTCCAGCAGCGACTTGCGCCGGGCCAGCTTCCGCGCCTGCTGGGCGGCGATCCGGGCCCGGGCGGCCTGGGAGGCCTTCTGGATGATGGTCTTGGCCTCGGCCGGGTTCCGGTCGAACCAGTCGACCAGCCACTCGTTGCAGACCCGCTGGACGAAGCTCTTCACCGGGGTGTTGCCGAGCTTGGTCTTGGTCTGACCCTCGAACTGCGGGTTGGCCAGCTTGACCGAGATGATCGCGGCCAGGCCCTCGCGGATGTCCTCACCGGAGAGCTTCTCGTCGCCCTTGAGCAGCTTCTTCTCGGTGCCGTACCGGTTGACCACGCTGGTCAGCGCGGCCCGGAAGCCCTCCTCGTGGGTGCCGCCCTCGTGCGTGTTGATCGTGTTGGCGAAGGTGTAGACCGACTCGCCGTACGACTCGTTCCACTGCATGGCGATCTCGACCGACATGCCCTCCTCCTCGGCCCCGAACTCGACCACCGTCTTGTGGATCGGGTTCTTGGAGGCATTGAGGTGCCGGACGAAGTCGGCGATACCGCCCTTGTAGCAGAACGTCACCTCGCGCTGCTTGCCGTCCTCCTCCTCCGGCACCCGCTCGTCGAGCAGGTGGATGGTGAGGCCCCGGTTGAGGAAGGCCATCTCCTGCAGGCGCCGGTAGATGGTCTGGAAGTCGAAGTCGACCGTCTCGAAGACGTCCGGATCCGGCCAGAAGGTGACCGCCGAGCCGGTGCGGTTGGTGGTCTCGCCCTTATCCAGCGGGCCCGGCTTGGAGTTGCTGTACTGCTGCCGCCAGACGAAGCCGGACTTGTGGATCTCCACGGCCATCCTGGTGGAGAGGGCGTTCACCACGGAGACGCCCACACCGTGCAGACCGCCGGAGACCGCGTACGCCTTGCCGTCGAACTTGCCACCCGCGTGCAGCACGGTCAGCGCGACCTCGACACCCGGCTTCTTCAGCTTGGGGTGCAGGTCGACCGGGAAGCCACGGCCGTTGTCGGTGACCCGGACGCCGCCGTCGGCCAGCAGCACCACGTCGATGGTGTCGCAGTACCCGGCCAGCGCCTCGTCCACCGCGTTGTCGACGACCTCCCACACGAGGTGGTGCAGACCGCGTTCACCGGTGGACCCGATGTACATACCGGGCCGCTTCCGGACGGCCTCCAGCCCCTCGAGAACGGTGATCGACTCGGCGCCGTACTCCTGCTTGTCCTGCGCTGCCACCCTCGGCCACTTTCTCGCGCCGGCCGCGCCAGGGCGCGGAGGCGCGGGTTCGGCGGACAGGACGCGACGTCGGCGCGCACGGACCGGCCCCGGATTCTCCAGGTCACGGATCGCGTACGCCGGTCGCCGCGGTTGCCCGCGGATCGCGATCGGCTCAACCCGATCCGGGACAATGGTCAAGGGCCCTCGGGGCCCGTGTCCGGTCGCTCCGGGTCGGGTCTTCGTCTCTCCGTCAATCTTACTGTGCGCACACGACTAAACCGCCACTCGGCACCCCTGCGGGGCGGCTGAGACCTCCGTAGCGGCCCGAACCGTGCTGTCCGCGACTCCCCCTACACGCAAGGCCCTGATCGAGGGCGCGACCGGCCACCGGATCGGTACCGGGGCGTAACCGCCCAGGGGTCGCGGCCGGACCGGCGGTGCCGTACCTTTGCGGCGCCCGCCGCTGCGGTCTTGATCTTTCCCGGCCGGAACCGGGACGATCGACCCGATCGGTCCGACAACGTGTTGTAAGAGGTGACGCCAGATGGGGCTGGACAATGTCGCGGTGCACTGGCCGCGGACCGGCCGCTTCTACGACCCGGTCGCGCCGGCCGAGTTCGTCGACTTCGGCGAGATCGTGGACATGTCCGGGATCTCCGCCCCGACCGCGGCGCTCGCCGAGCTGATCGCCAAGACCGGCACGGTACGGGCGACCGCGTACACCGAGCTGGTCGACCTGATCCTCGGACTGGAAAATGTGCTCTACGCCACTGAGAACGCCGCCGAGGACGAGGATCCCGTGATCGACCCCGACGGGTGCTCGTGGATCGCCGGCGGGCTGGAGAGGTTCGTCGCCCAGCACCGGCCGTTCGGCGAGGCGGTGACCTTCGAGTCGGTCAGCGAGGTGCTCCGCTCGCTGATGGCCGACGGTCGCCTCGCCGAGCAGCAGCTGCGCTGGCTCGACACCCGCCTGGACGGGTTGCGCGACGAGAACGGCGATCCGCCGCAGTGGAACTTCACCTGCGCCGAGCTGAGCGTGCTCGCCGCCTTCTACCGCCGCTGCGCCGACCGCGGCTTCGCGGTCTACGCCGACGCCTGACCGCGCGATCGCGGCGGCCGGGACTTGCCGCATGTCGCGGTGTCCCGTTGCCGGGAAGCCGCGACATGCCGCGGGCGAGTGGATCAGCCGTAGGTGTCGCGGGGGCCGCGGCCGCGGACCCGGCGGGGCCCCCGGGACCAGGACGGCGCGGCCGGGCCGTGGATGTGCAGCTTGCGCACCACGTTGTGGCCGACCTCGCTGGCGATCTGCTTGATCAGGGAGCCGGCGAGCAGCCGCAGCTGGGTCGCCCACGCGGTGGAGCGGGCCTCCACGGTCAGCTCGCCGTTCTCCAGCTTCACCGGGCGGCTGTGCTGGGCCACCTCCGGCCCGACCACCCGCTCCCAGGCGCCGAAGACCGTCGCCTCGGCCGCCGGCTGCTGCCAGCCGCGCGCCTTCACCAGCCGGTTCAGCACCGCGCCGAGTGGTTGCGGGTCGCGCGGGTCCGGCCCGGGACCGGAGTAGCCGCGCAACCGGCGCTCGGTACCACCACCGCCGTCGCCGCCCACCGCGCTCCGGCGCGGCCTCGCCGCCGCCTGCCGGCGGGCCTTCGCCGCGTCCAGCACCGCCCGGGCCAGCTCCGGCCCCGACGCCCCACCGTCGCCGGCGGTCGCGCCCGTCGAGGCAGGCTCACCGGCTGACGGGGCCTGGCCGTGGGCCGCCGGCTGCTCACCGTC
>NZ_QGKS01000269.1 GCF_003172935.1 Micromonospora sicca
GTCCTGGGCCGCGCCGTCGTCCTGGGCCGCGCCGTCGTCCTGGGCCGCGCCGTCGTCCTGGGCCGCGCCGTCGTCCTGGGCCGCGCCGTCGTCCTGGGCCGCGCCGTCGTCCTGGGCCGCGCCGTCGTCCTGGGCCGCGCCGGCCTGGGCGGCGCCCTGCGCGACACTCTGCAGACCGCCGACGAGCCCGGCGAGCCGCTTCATCCGGGCTTCGGTGGCCGCCGGATCGACCAGTTGACCCGACCTCTCACCGCTCATCTCCTGGGTGATTGCCCACGCCTGATCCAACTGTTTCGACATGGCCGCCTCCCACGGGGCGCTCGGACAGGCCGCCCCGGCCACGTCCACGGTCGCGGCGCAGCCGGCCGCCGCCCGGCGCTGCTGGATGAGGTCGACCACGGACTGCCGGTTGGCGATCCGGGCCGCCGAGTTCGCGTCCGGGTTCCGCCGCTGGTCGGCGATGAAGGTCAGGTTGTTGCGCAGGGCCGTGTCCAGGCCCTGGCAGTTCTCCGCCGCTTGGCCCGTCCCGGTGGCCACCGCGAAGGCCGCGCCGGCGGTCAACGCCAGCGCGACCCCGCCGGCGATCTTCCGGTTCCGGGACGAAGCCGCCGTCCCGCGTCTCCTGGTTGTGCCCCTGCTCCACGCCATCGAAGCTCCTCCGCCTCGTCGTCCACGGGTGTCCGGCATCCGGTCAGCGGTACGGGCGGTCCACGCGACCGGTTCACCGCAGCACGACGCCAGAGCGCGCAATTCAACTGAGCGTGACGAATCAAGGCTTGATCATCTACGGAAGGTAGTGGTCGCCTTCGTCAGGTGCGGAGGGCAATATGCCTGTCAGGCATATTTATGACTCACAGGCATACCGCTCGCCGGAGCCACATCAGCGGCAGGGGCCACGGCGAGGCGGTGCGCCACGTCCGCGGGCCGCGCCACGCGGAGGAGGCGCGCCACGAACCGCTCCGACGGCAGTGCTCAGTCGCGGCGCAGCCAGAGCACGCCGAGCGGGGGCACCCGCAGCGGCGCCGAGGCGACCATCCCGTGCCAGGGAACGTCCTGGGCGTGCACCGCGCCGAGGTTGCCCACCCCCGAGCCGCCGTAGTGGTGCGCGTCGGTGTTGATCATCTCGGTCCAGGTGCCGCCGGCCGGCAGGCCGACCCGGTAGTCCTCCAGCGGCAGGGCGGAGAAGTTTGCCACGCAGACCAGGGTCGCGCCGTCCGGGGCGATCCGGATGAACGAGACGGTGTTGTTGGCGACGTCGTCCCCGGCGATCCAGCGGAACCCGGACGGCTCGGTGTCCTGCGCCCAGAGCGCCGGGGTGGCCCGGTACGCGGTGTTGAGGTCGGCCACGAGACGCTGCACACCGGCCCGGGCCGGGTCGTGGGTGAGGTACCAGTCGAGGCCGCGTTCCTCGCTCCACTCCCGGTCGTCGGCCAGCTCGCAGCCCATGAAGAGCAACTGCTTGCCCGGGTGCGCCCACATGTACGCCAGCAGCGCCCGCACGTTGGCCAGCTTCTGCCAGGTGTCGCCGGGCATCTTGCCGACCAGCGAGCCCTTGCCGTGCACCACCTCGTCGTGGCTGATCGGCAGCACGTAGTTCTCGCTCCAGGCGTACGCCAGGGAGAAGGTGAGCTGGTGGTGGTGATGCTGCCGGTAGATCGGGTCCTTCGAGGCGTAGAGCAGGGTGTCGTGCATCCAGCCCATGTTCCACTTGAAGCCGAAGCCCAGCCCGCCCTCGGCGGTGGGGCGGGTGACGCCCGGCCAGGCGGTGGACTCTTCGGCGACCATCACCACCCCGGCGTGGTGCTTGTAGACGGTGGCGTTCACCTCCTGGAGGAAGGCGATCGCCTCCAGGTTCTCCCGGCCGCCGTGCACGTTGGGAGCCCACTGCCCCTCCTGGCGGGAGTAGTCGAGGTAGAGCATCGAGGCGACCGCGTCGACCCGCAGCCCGTCGACGTGGAACTCCGCCAGCCAGTAGAGGGCGTTGGCGACGAGGAAGTTGCGCACCTCGCGGCGGCCGAAGTCGAAGACGTACGTACCCCAGTCGGGGTGCTCGCCGCGGCGCGGGTCGGGGTGCTCGTAGAGCGGGGTGCCGTCGAAGCGGGCGAGGGCCCACTCGTCCTTCGGGAAGTGTGCGGGCACCCAGTCCAGGATGACGCCGATGCCGGCCTGGTGCAGCCGGTCCACCAGGTGGCGGAAGTCGTCCGGGTCGCCGAAGCGGGACGTCGGTGCGTAGTAGCCGGTCACCTGGTAGCCCCAGGAGCCGCCGAACGGGTGCTCCATCACCGGCAGGAACTCGACGTGGGTGAAGCCCATCTCCGTGACGTACGCGGTGAGCTGCTCGGCCAGCTCCCGGTAACCGAGGCCCGGCCGCCACGAGCCGAGGTGCACCTCGTAGACGCTCATCGGCTCCTGGTGCGGGGCCCGCCGCGCCCGCCGCTCCAGCCAGAGCGCGTCGGACCACTCGTACGTCGAGTGGTGCACCACCGAGGCGGTGGCCGGCGGCACCTCCGCGTACGCCGCGAGGGGGTCGGCCTTGTCCCGCCAGTGCCCGTCGGCGCCGAGGACGCGGTACTTGTAGCGGGCGCCCACGTGCGCGTCGGGCACGAAGATCTCCCACACCCCGCTGGCACCGAGGGAGCGCATCGGCCAGCCGTCGTCCGGCCCCCAGCCGCTGAAGTCGCCGACCACCCGCACCCCGCGCGCGTTCGGCGCCCAGACGGTGAACGCGACGCCCTCGTCGAAGACCCGCGCGCCGAGCGCCTCCCAGAGCCGCTCGTGCCGCCCCTCGCCGATCAGGTGCAGGTCCAGATCGCCGAGGGTGGGCGGGTAGCGGTACGGGTCGTCGTGGGTGGCGCCGTCCACCTCGACCCGGTAGTCGAGCACCGTGCCCGGCACGACGGTCTCGAAGACGCCGACGTCGTGCACCCGCTTCGTCGGGTGCCGCTCGTCGCCGACGAGGATCGCCACCTCGGCGGCGCCCCGGCGCATGGTGCGGATGGTGGTGCGCCCGTCGGCGGGGTGCGCGCCGAGGACGGCGTGCGGGTCGTGCGTCTCGCCGGCGATCAGCTGGTCCATCGTGCGTCGTCCTTCGCAGCCGGTGCGGTCGGGGCGGTGCCGCCCGAGAGGTCGGCGGGTACGTCTTCGACGGTCAGCTGCGGCGCCGCCGGCACGGCCGGTTCCGGGCCGGTCGCGGCCGGGCGGCGGACCGTCAGCACGTGTGCGGGCTGCAGGTACGGGTCGAGCCGGACCGCGTTGCGCTGGCCCCAGTCGTAGCTGGCGCCGGTCAGCTCGTCGCGCACGGTGAACCGCTCGTGCCAGTCGAAGCCGAGCGCCGGCATGTCCAGGGTGGTGTTGCCCCACTGGACGGTGTGCGAGTCGAACGAGCAGATCACGATCACCGTGTTGCCGGTCTCCGGGTCGTGCTTGGACCAGCAGAGCAGCGCCGGGTTGTCGATGTCGTGGAAGCGCAGGTTACGCAGCTGGTGCAGGGCCGGGTTGTCCCGGCGGACCCGGTTGAGGGTGGCGATGAAGGGCGCGAGGGACCGGCCGTGCGCCTGGGCGCCCGCCCAGTCCCGGGGGCGCAGCTCGTACTTCTCGTTGTCCAGGTACTCCTCGGCGCCGGGGCGGGCGACGTGCTCGAAGAGCTCGTAGCCGGCGTAGATGCCCCAGGACGGGGAGAGCAGCGCGGCCAGCACCGCCCGGATCTTGAACATCGGCGGGCCGCCGTGCTGCAACGACTCGTGCAGGATGTCCGGGGTGTTGGGCCAGAAGTTCGGTCGCATGTAGTCGGCCGCGGCGACCAGTTCCGCGCAGTACGCCCGCATCTCGGCCGCGGACGTGCGCCAGGTGAAGTAGGTGTACGACTGGGTGAAGCCGATCTTGCCGAGCCCGTGCATGATCGCCGGCCGGGTGAACGCCTCGGCCAGGAACAGCACGTCCGGGTCGACCTTCTTCACCTCCCGGATCAGCCAGTGCCAGAAGTCGAACGGCTTGGTGTGCGGGTTGTCCACCCGGAAGATCCGGATGCCCTCGCCGACCCAGTGCAGCACCACCCGCAGCACCTCGGCCCGGATGCCCTCCGGGTCGTTGTCGAAGTTCAGCGGGTAGATGTCCTGGTACTTCTTCGGCGGGTTCTCCGCGTACGCGATGCTGCCGTCGGCCCGGGTGGTGAACCACTCCGGGTGCTCGGTCACCCAGGGGTGGTCCGGGGCGCACTGCAACGCCAGGTCCATCGCCACCTCCAGGCCCTGCTCGGCGGCGGCGGCGATGAACTCGCGGAAGTCCGCCGGCGTACCCAGGTCGGGGTGGATGGCGTCGTGGCCGCCCTCGGCGGCGCCGATCGCCCACGGCGAGCCGACGTCGTCCGGCCCGGCGGTGAGCGAGTTGTTGCGGCCCTTGCGGTTGACCCGGCCGATCGGGTGGATCGGCGGCAGGTAGAGCACGTCGAAGCCCATGGCGGCGACGCCGGGCAGCCGGTCCGTCGCGGTGGCGAAGGTGCCCGACCGCGCCGGGGCGTCGACGGTGGCCGGGACGGCGCCCTCGGAGCGGGGGAAGAACTCGTACCAGGCGGAGAAGAGCGCCCGGGGGCGGTCCACCCAGAGCCGGTGCTCCTCGCCGGTGGTAACCAGCTCCCGCACCGGGTGGTCCCAGAGCAGGTCGGCCAGGTCGAGGGCGGGGGCGACCCGCCGGGGCAGCGGAAGCCTGGCGTCGCGCAGCGCCGTCGCCGCCGCGCGGACCCGCTTCCGGTCGACGGCCGGGACCAGCTCGAGCGCCGCCTCCAGCACCCGGGCGCCCTCGGCCAGGTCGTTGGCCAGCTCGGCCGCGCCCTGGCCGGCGGCGATCTTCTTGGTGACCGCGTTCTGCCAGGTCAGGTACGGGTCCTGGAAGGCCTCGACGGTGAACACCCAGTCGCCGACCGCGTCGGGCCGGATGGTGGCGTGCCAGCGGTCCTGCCCGGGCTCGCCGGGGCGCATCCGGGTGAACGGGCGGGCCGCGCCGTCCGGGCCGAGCCAGACCACGTTGCAGCCGAGCGCGTCATGGCCCTCGCGGTACGCGCGCGCCGACACTGGCACGAGCTCACCCACCACCGCCTTGGCCGGATAGCGTCCGCAGGAGACGACGGGGGAGACGTCTTCGATCGGGAACCGTCCATTGGCGCTCCCCCTGCTAAAGCCGAGGGATTCCTGGTTCATCAACGGATGCCTCCTTGCTCTAGGAGCGAGGCGGTCTCACTCCGTCTCCGCAGGCAGACACGGCCAGCCCGGCCGCCAAGATGGCCCTCGCCGCATTGATGTCGCGGTCGTGGCGCGCGCCGCAACGGCACGTCCACTCTCTGACGTTCAGCGGCAGCTTCTCCGCGATCGCTCCGCAGGCCGAGCAGGTCTTGCTGCTCGGGTAGAACCGGTCGATCGCGATCACCTCGCGGCCGTACCAGGCCGCCTTGTACTCCAACTGCCTTCGTAGCTCCGACCACGCCGCGTCCGAGATCGCACGGGAGAGGGAGTGGTTGCGGATCATGTTGCGGACACTCAAGTCCTCGATGACCACCGTTTGGTTCTCGCGGATGATCTTCGTGGACAGCTTGTGCAGCGCATCGCGGCGACGATCCCAGATCCGACCACAAATCTTCGCCACCTTCGCCCGCGCCTTGGCTCGGTTCGCGGAGCCCTTCTTCTTGCGTGACAAGGTACGTTGGGCGCGGGACAATTTCTCGCTGTCTCGCCGTTCGTGTCGCGGGTTGGCGATCTTCTTCCCGGTCGACAGCGTGACCAGAGATGCAATACCAAGGTCGATCCCGACTGCGGCGTCGGTCGCCGGGCCTTCGTGAACCGTCGTCTCGACCAGGATTGAGATGTGGTACTGGCCGCGGGAATTCCGCGACACGGTTACCTGCGACGGCACCGCGGTGTGTGGTAGCGGTCGGGACCACACGATTCGCAACGGCTGGTCTTGCTTCGCAAGGGTGATCTTGCCATCCCGGTAGGTGAAGCAGTTGCGGAAGTACGTGGCTGAGTCGGTCGTCTTGCCTTTCTTCTTGAACGTCGGGTACTTCGCGCGTTTGTTCCAAAAGTTTACGTACGCGGCCTGCAGGTTCCGCAGCGTCGCCTGCAGCGGGCCCTTCGAAGGCTCGGCCAGCCAAGCCGTTTCCGGTTCTCGCTTCCACCCCGTTAGCCACCGGTCTGCCTCGGCGTGCGTGACGCGGCGCTGTTCCTGTATCCACACCCGCGAGCGTTCGGCGAGTGCCCGGTTGTAGACGTAACGCACGCAGCCGAACGTGCGAGCGAGCTGCTCGGCCTGGTCGGGACTGGGGTAGAAGCGGTAGCGGTACGCTCGCTTCACCACCCGCTCGCCCACGGGTGACAGAATAGTGCACCGTCCTGTCACGCCTTTCGTAATGGTCTGCGTCCGGCCAACGGCCGGAGCCTACGCGCTACGCCCGTGGGCCACCGGTCCAACCTACTGCGCGAGATCGCTTCGCGCTCGGCTCAGCTGGCAATGGTTCATGCACAGGCGGTCGGGGTGGGGTCACGCTTGAGGCAGGTACGACACGCGTTCGGTGTGGCAGTGGAATGAGGAGCGCGATGAAACTGAACAGCAAGGGTCAAGTGACTATCCCGGACGCCCTGCGCGCTCGGCACGGGCTGCACCAGCCCGACGAAGTCGACGTGGTGGACGATGGCGGCGCGCTGCGGATCGTGCGGGTGGGCGGGGACAAGAGCCGGGGCAGCGACTCGTGCGCCACATGCGCGGCCGCGGCGGCGCCAAGCAGACCGAACACATGTCCACCGACGAGCTGATGGAGCTGCTCACACCCGAGGGGTGACCCCCAGGGGCAAAGCAAAGTCAGTTGATCATGGTCGGGATGCTTTGAGCAGGGCGGGGATGAGCGTCTTGTTGCCGTGGTTGCGTTCCAGCACCTGCTTGATCTTGGTGTGTCCGGCGAGTCGGATGAGTCCGAGGGCGAGGTTGCGCAGCAGGGCCATGCCGTGGGCGGCGTGGCCGGTGTAGGCGTGCTGGTGGTCTTCGGCGAACAGGACGTCGCGCACCCAGTGGATCTTGTTTTCGATGCCCCAGTGTTCGCGGACGTAACCGGCGAGCTGGCCGGCAGTGGCGTCATCGGCGCTCAGGCTGGTGATGCCGTGGATGATCTCTTTGCTGATGCGCTGGCCGGACAGGTTGTAGGTGTCGCGGCGTAGCCGGAAGACCTGTGCGGCGGCGGGGAAGTCGACACCGTCGGCGTCGGCGGTCCACATCCACCGCCGGATGATCATCCCGTTGCGGTGTTCTTCCTCGACGTGTGTGGCGGTGTCGGCAGTCGCGGTGGGCACCCGGTTCCAGATGGCGGCCAGCAGGGAAGGCTTGTTGCCCTTGACGGTGAACACGTAGTCGGCGCCCCGGCCGGTGAGGTATTCGGCGGTGTCCCGGTTGGGATGGGCGGCGTCGGCGGTGACGACCATCCCGGCGACCTGGATCGGGCCCAGCAGCGCTTCGATCTGGGTCACTTCGGTGGTGTCGGCGGGGACCTGGACCTGCCCGATGACCACGGCCGTGTCGTGCCGCATCGCCGAGAACAGCTTCGCGTCCGGGGATGCGCCGCCGCCGGAGTTGCGGACCGTCTTACCGTCCACTGCCAGTCCCACGCCCAACCGTCCGCCGTCGGGGATGAGCCGGGCGGCCATCCACCGGCAGACCAGCAGGTCAACAGCGGGAGCGTCGATAGCCTCGACCAGCCGACGAATTGTGTCCCGGCTCGGCGTCAACCGCACCCCCAACACCGGATGGGCGCGGGCACCCGCAGCGGCCAGGAACGCCTGCGGCATCTCCGCGACCCGGTCGGCGGCCTGCCGGAAGTTACCCGCCCCGCACAGCACCGCCAACACCATCAGCGTCAACACCGCCGCGCATCGATGCCGCACCCCCCGCCGCTTACGCGGATCCCTCACCAGCGCGAACAGCTCGACCAACGACGTCACATCAGACAAATCACGATCGCCGCAGGCGATGATGCCCGCGACCGGGACGTGCGAGACTGCCACAAGCGGCCTTTCTTGACGGAGATGATGGCTTCAGCACCTTCATCCTCCACAAAGGAAGGCCGCGCCCATCGGCCGCCCTAGACACCGCGACCCGATGACCCCGACCAGCACAAACCATGATCAACTAACTTTGCTTCGCCCCTGGGGTGACCCCCGGGCCGGGAACGGCGTCAGCCGGCTGCACCCACCGACCGGTACACCTCCAGGGTCCGCTCCGCGATCGTGTCCCAGGAGAAATGCTCGACGGCCCGCCGCCGGCCCGCCCGGCCCAACTCGGCCGCCCGCGCCGGGTCGGCCAGCAGCTCGTTGATGGTCGCGGCGAGGTCGGCGACGAAGCGCTCCGGGTCCAGCGGCCGGCCGCTGCCGTCGGTCGCCTGCTCGATGGGGACCAGCAGGCCGGTCTCGTCGTCGGCGACCACCTCGGGGATGCCGCCGGTGGCGGTGGCCACCACCGCCGTCTCGCAGGCCATCGCCTCCAGGTTCACGATGCCCATCGGCTCGTAGACCGACGGGCAGACGAAGATCGTGGCGTGCGTCAGCACCTGGATCACCTCGTGCTTGGGCAGCATCTCGGCCACCCAGACCACCCCGGACCGCTTGGCCCGCAGCTCGGCGACCAGCCCCTCCACCTCGGCGGCGATCTCCGGGGTGTCCGGTGCGCCGGCGAGCAGCACCAGCTGGGTGTCGGCCGGCAGCTCCCGGGCGGCCCGCAGCAGGTAGGGCAGCCCCTTCTGCCTGGTGATCCGCCCGACGTACACCACGCTCGGGCGGGCCGGGTCGATGCCGAGCCGGTCCAGCACGTCGGTGTTCGGGTCCGGGGTGTACTGGGCGGTGTCGATGCCGTTGTAGACCACCCGGACCTTGTCGGGGTTCACCTCCGGGTACGCGGTCAGCACGTCGCGGCGCATGCCGGCGCTCACCGCGATGATCGCGTCGGCGGCCTCCACCGCCGTGCGCTCGCACCAGGAGGAGAGCGCGTAGCCGCCGCCGAGCTGCTCGGCCTTCCACGGCCGCAGCGGCTCCAGGCTGTGCGCGGTCACCACGTGGGGCACCCCGTGCAGCAGCTTCGCGGTGTGCCCGGCCAGGTTGGCGTACCAGGTGTGGCTGTGCACCACGTCGGTGCCGGCGCAGCCGGCCGCCATCTCCAGGTCCACGCCCATCGTGCGCAGCGCGGCGTTCGCGCCGGTCAGGCCGGGCGGCTCGGCGTACGCGGTGACACCCGGCTCGGTGCGCGGCAGGCCGAAGCAGTGCACCCGGACGTCGGCGAGCCGGCGCAGCTCCCGGGCCAGGTACTCGACGTGCACCCCGGCGCCGCCGTACACCTCCGGCGGATACTCCCGGGTGAGCAGGTCAACGCGCAGGCGAGCGGAATCGGTCATGCCCCCGCACCCTAGTGCAGAAGTCCGTCCGTACGAGTGGTGAAGTCGCAGCCGGATGGATAGCGTTCGTGACATGGCTGCCAAGGTGCTCGCGATCGTCCTGGCCGGCGGGGAGGGCAAGCGCCTGATGCCCCTGACCACCGACCGGGCGAAACCGGCCGTCCCCTTCGGCGGGATGTACCGCATGGTCGACTTCGTCCTCTCCAACCTGGCCAACGCCGGTTTTCTGAAGATCGTCGTGCTGACCCAGTACAAGTCCCACTCGCTGGACCGGCACATCACCCAGACCTGGCGGATGTCGACCATGCTCGGCAACTACGTGACCCCGGTGCCGGCGCAGCAGCGCCGCGGCCCGTGGTGGTTCGCCGGCTCGGCCGACGCCATCTACCAGAGCTTCAACCTGATCAACGACGAGCAGCCGGAGTACGTGATCGTCTTCGGCGCCGACCACATCTACCGGATGGACCCGCGGCAGATGGTGGACGACCACATCGCCTCCGGCGCCGCGGTGACGGTCGCCGGCATCCGCCAGCCGCTGTCCATGGCCGACCAGTTCGGGGTGATCGAGGTCGGCGAGGACGGGCGGCGGATCCGGGCGTTCCGCGAGAAGCCCACCGACGCGGTCGGGCTGCCCGACGCGCCGGACCAGATCTACGCCTCGATGGGCAACTACGTCTTCAGCACCGGTGCGCTGTGCGAGGCCGTCGAGCGCGACGCGGAGGACAAGACCAGCAAGCACGACATGGGCGGCAGCATCATCCCGATGCTGGTCGAGCGGGGCGAGGCCAACGTCTACGACTTCAAGGACAACGAGGTGCCCGGCAGCACCGACCGGGATCGCGGCTACTGGCGCGACGTGGGGACGCTGGACTCCTTCTACGACGCGCACATGGACCTGATCAACGTGCACCCGGTGTTCAACCTCTACAACTTCGACTGGCCGATCTACAGCATGCAGCCGCCGTACCCGCCGGCGAAGTTCGTCCACCAGTGGGGCGAGCGGGTCGGCCGCGCGGTCGGCTCGATGGTCTCGCCGGGCGCGGTGGTCTCCGGCTCGCTGGTGGAGAACTCGATCGTCTCGCCGAAGGTGAAGGTGCACTCCTGGGCGCACGTGGACGGCGCGGTGCTCATGGAGGGTGTCGAGATCGGCCGGCACGCGGTGGTCCGCCGGGCCATCCTGGACAAGAACGTGTACGTCCCGGAGGGCGCCGAGATCGGCGTCGACCTGGAGAAGGACCGCCAGCGCTACACCGTCTCCGACAACGGCATCGTCGTCATCGGCAAGGGTCAGCGCGTCGAGCCCTGAGCCCCGCCCGTCAACGCAGAACCGCAGCAACCCGTCAGGAGGTCCCAGCAGTGGCCCATCCCCGTGCCGGCCAGCCCGCCCAGCCCGCCGACCTGGTCGACGTGCCCCGGCTGGTGACCGCCTACTACGCCGAGCACCCGGATCCGGCGGACCCGGCGCAGCAGGTCTCCTTCGGCACGTCCGGGCACCGCGGGTCGAGCCTGAAGAACGCCTTCAACGAGGACCACATCCTCGCGGTCACCCAGGCGCTCTGCGACTACCGGCGTGAGCAGGGCCTCGACGGGCCGCTCTTCCTGGCCCGGGACACCCACGCGCTCTCCGCCCCGGCCGAGGTCAGCGCGCTGGAGGTGCTCGCCGCCAACGACGTCACCGTGCTGGTGGACAGCCGGGACGGCTACACCCCGACCCCGGCCGCCTCGCACGCGATCCTCACCCACAACCGGGGCCGTACGAGCGGGCTCGCCGACGGCATTGTGATCACTCCCTCGCACAACCCGCCCGACGACGGCGGGTTCAAGTACAACCCGACCAACGGCGGCCCCGCCGACACGGACGTCACGAAGTGGATCCAGGACCGGGCCAACGCGATCCTCGCCGCCGGACTCAAGGAGGTGAAGCGCGTCCCGTACGCCCGGGCGCGCGCCGCCGACACCACCGGGACGTACGACTTCCTCGCCCACTACGTCGACGACCTGCCCGCCGCGATCGACATCGACGCCGTCCGGGACGCGGGGGTGCGCATCGGCGCCGACCCGCTCGGCGGGGCCAGCGTCGCCTACTGGGGGGAGATCGCCGAGCGGCACCGCTTGGACCTCACGGTGATCAACCCGCTGGTCGACCCGACCTGGCGCTTCATGACCCTGGACGGCGACGGCAAGATCCGGATGGACTGCTCCTCGCCGAACGCGATGGCGTCGCTGATCGCGGCCCGCGACAAGTACCAGGTCTCCACCGGCAACGACGCCGACGCCGACCGGCACGGCATCGTCACCCCGGACGGTGGGCTGATGAACCCGAACCACTACCTGGCGGTGGCGATCGGCCACCTCTTCCGCACCCGGGCGGACTGGGGCCCGGACGCGGCGGTCGGCAAGACCCTGGTCTCCTCCTCCATGATCGACCGGGTGGCCGCCGACCTGGGCCGTCCGCTGCTGGAGGTGCCGGTCGGCTTCAAGTGGTTCGTGCCGGGGCTGCTCGACGGGGCGGTCGGCTTCGGCGGCGAGGAGAGCGCGGGCGCGTCGTTCCTGCGCCGCGACGGCAGCACCTGGACCACCGACAAGGACGGCATCCTGCTCTGCCTGCTCGCCTCGGAGATCATCGCGACCACCGGGCGGAGCCCCAGCGAGCACTGGGTCGAGCTGGCCGGGCGCTTCGGCGCGCCCACGTACGCCCGGATCGACGCCCCGGCCAGCCGGGAGCAGAAGGCGGTGCTGGCGAAGCTCTCCCCGGAGCAGGTGACCGTGACCGAGCTGGCCGGCGAGCCGATCACCGCCACCCTCACCACCGCCCCCGGCAACGGCGCGCCGATCGGCGGCCTCAAGGTGACCACCAGCTCCGGCTGGTTCGCCGCCCGCCCCTCCGGCACCGAGGACGTCTACAAGATCTACGCCGAGTCGTTCCAGGGCCCCGAGCATCTGGCCCGCATCCAGGAGGAGGCCAAGTCCCTGGTCGACGGGGTGCTCGCGCAGGCCTAGCGGGGCCGGCGCGGCCCGTCGGGCCGGGACCGGTCAGCAGGGTGGCTCCAGCTCGCGCTGGTTGCGCTCCCGCCGCAGTTCCTCCGGGAGCAGCTCGCGCAGCTGGTCGGGGAGGAACGGCAGGTCGAGCAGGCTCAGCTTCAACTGGTTGCGCTCCTGATAGCGCAGCGGGTCGAAGCGGACCACCAGGCCGGCGTCCCGGCGGTAGCTGATGTCCACGGTGCCCTCGGTCGCCGCGTCCCGGAACACCCGCCCGTCCATCTCGACGGCCACTGCCGCCGAGTTCGGCTCCAGCTCCAGCCGGATCTTCTCCTCCGAGGCGAGCACCACCGCGCGGGAGATGCCGGCCATCGGCGCCGACGGCGTGACCACCACCGCGTTCGCCGCCGGGGAGACCAGCGGGCCGCCCGCGGCGTAGCTGTACGCCGTCGAGCCCGTCGGCGTGCTGACCACCAGGGCGTCGCAGCGGTAGTAGCCGTACCGTTGGCCGTCCACAGCCAGGGTGGCGGTGACGAAGCCGGAGCCGGGCTGGCGGACCAGCGCGATGTCGTTGAAGGCCACCACGTCGTCGCCGCACACGTCGCAGGCCAGGCAGGCGTGGGACTCGACGGTGAAGTCCTTCGACAGCAGCCGGCTCAGCGCCTCCGGCAGGTCCGGCGGCTCGACCTCCACCAGGAAGCCGACCCGCCCCAGGTGCACCCCGAGCACCGGCTTCGGGTCCCGCACTGCGGAGCGCAGCGCGCCCAGCATGGTGCCGTCCCCGCCGATGCTGATCAGCGCGTCCGCCCGGGTGGCCACCTCCTCGGCGGGGACCGGTTCGACGCTGGACGGCACCCGGTGCGCGTCCTCCGCGCGCACCATCAACGTCTTGCGGTGGCGCGCCGCCCACCGCTCGATGATCGCGACCACCTCGGAGACGTCCCGGGTGGGGTGCAGCACCAGTCCCAGCCCCGCCACCCGTACAGCTCACCACATCGGCGTCGGACGCGCCGGACGTACCGGAAGGTGCGCCGGCGGTGGCTCCACCGCCGGCGCACCCCCGCGGACCGCTACCGGCGCGGCGCGCCGGTCAGGTGGGTCAGCGACCGGGCGACCAGGTCGTCCCGGGCCGCCGGGGCCAGCCCCTCCAGGCCGAAGCCGAGATAGACGCTGTCGGCGGTGACCACCGCCGAGCCCTCCTCGAACGCCTGCTGGCTGCGCGTCCAGTCGTTCGGGGCGCCGGCGGACCCGGCCGGCGGGCCGGCCACCGTCCAGCCGCCCAGGTCGGCCGTCTCGAACGAGGTCTCCGAGACCACCGTCCCGTCGGCGATCACCCGGGCGTCGTCGAGGAACACGCCGAGACCCTGGGTGCCCCAGTCGGAGACGTACGAGATGGAGAGCTCGACCTTCTTGCCCGCGTACGCCGACAGGTCGACGGCGAATTCCTGCCACCCGCCGGACGCGCCGGTGGCCGCGTTCCAGGTGCCGGTGCTGCCCGTGGGGGAGCAGTCGGCGCCCTGGTAGTGGCCGAGGAACGGGTGCAGCTGCGCCACCCAGCCGGACTGGCAGCTCTCCCCGGTCGCCGTGCCGGTGTGCCCGTTGAGGTCGGGCAGCGTGGTCCACTGGTCGCTGCCCACCTCGTGCGCCTCGACGATCAGGAAGTCCCAGTCCTGTTCGACGTCGTACGAGGTGAAGAAGCGCAACTGGCCCGCGGACGCCGCGGTCAGGTCGACGGTCCGGGTGAGCCGCTTGTACGACTCGTCGGCCCGGCCGCTGTACAGGTACCAGTCACCGGTCCGCGGGTCGAACGGCGCCGCGCCCGGCCGCGCCCAGTCCACCGCCGCGGAGCTGGCGAACTGCGGGAACTGCTCCGGCGGCAGGAAGCTCGAGGTGGTGAGGAACGAGGCGGTGTGGTCCTGGTTGCCGGCCGACCCGGCCGCGTTGAGCTGCCCCTCGAAGCCGGCGAACGCTCCGTCGGAGCCGCGCACCGGGTACGGGTCGCCGTCCGGGTCGGTGCCGCCGTCGCTGACGTAGTTGTACGCCCCCAGGTAGTACTGCTGGAAGTCGTTGAGCAGCGGCAGGCACGCCACATCATCCGGGTCGGTGCACTCCGGGGGCGCGCCCGGCCGGTAGACGTACGAGCCGTTGGCGCCCTGGGCGAAGAGCGCGTACTTGCCGCTGACCAGCACCTTGCCGCCCTCGTTGAGGTAGTCCCGGACGGCCAGTTCGGTGGTGAGCGCGGCCTCGGCGGCGGTGCCGCCGACCTGGCCCGGGGCGCGGAGGATGATGTCGTCCCCGGTCTCCCAGACCACCGCCGCGTAGTGCGACAGCACGCCGAGCGGATGCGGCGCCCGCCGGCCCATCGCGTCGAAGTCGTAGACGTCGGCGTGGTGGCCGGCGGCCTCGACGGAGGCGGCGATCTGGCCGGCGTACTTCGCGGTGGTGGCGTTCTGCGCGGGGCTCAGCCCGGTCACGTCCTCCGCCGCGAGCACCAGCACGTCACCGCCGATGTCGGCGTGCACCCGGTAGGTGAAGTGCTCGCTGGCCACCGGACCCTTGCGGGGCTTGACCCCGGTGAACCAGACCTCCACCCGGTCGCCCGGTTTCGTGCCGGTCACCGTGCCGCGCAGCTCCGCGTAGTAGTCGTCGTTGGTGTCGCCGTACCGCTCCCCGCCGCGCCACTCGCGGACCTGGACCGTCTTCGGCCGGCCGCCGTTGACCACGTAGTGCATCCGGACGTCCTTCAGCGCCCGCCGGGTGATCGAGGCGACCTGCTGCGTCCGCCCGTACGAGGTGTCGAAGGCGTCCACCCGGAAGTCCGGGGTGCTCCGGCCCACCACCGACACCGGGTCGTCCGGGTCGGCCGCCGACTTCGCCACCGCGAGGGCGAAGGGCAGGTTCTTCGTCACCTCCGCGGAGATCAGCTTCTCGTCGTCGGGGAAGATGAAGCCGCTAACGCAGTCCTCCGGCCGCCACTGGTCGTCCGGGTCGGAGGCGGCGGCCGTCTGGCAGGTGGACATCTCGGGGGTGAAGCCGAGGGTGCCGTACCGGACGTGGGCGTGCGAGTCGGTGTCGCCGTTGGTGGTGTACAGCTCGGCGGAGATGTCCGGGTCGTAGCCGGGCACCGCCGGGCGGGCGTCGTCGCCGGCCATCGCCTCGTAGATGACGTCGTCCGGGGTCGGCGTGCTGACCTGCCAGCCCACGCCGTACAGCAGCAGCTGCGCGGCGGAGTGGTAGTTGACGAAGAACTCGAAGCCGACCCGCTGGAAGAGCCGGTCCAGGGCCTTGGTCTCCGGCTCCGAGTTGGGCCCGGCGCCGCGGTAGGTGTCGCTGTTCGGCTCGGGTGACGAGCCCTCGTCGTCGTACCCCCACTTGAAGGCGAAGTTGCGGTTCAGGTCGACGCCGTCCGCGCTGGTGATCTGGCCGTCGCCGTCGTTGTCCCGCAGGTTCTTGCGCCACAGCCGGTTGCCCGGGGTGAAGGTGTGGTCGTAGCCGTCGGGGTTGGCCACCGGCAGGAACCACAGCTCGGTGGTGTTCACCAGCCGGGTGATCTCCGCGTCCGTGCCGTAGTTGTCCAGCACGTGGTGCAGCAGCCGACGGGTCATCTCCGGGGTGATCCACTCCCGGGCGTGCTGGGTGCTGGCGTAGAGCACCGCGGGACGCTTCCCGTCCGCGACCGTCCGGGCGTTCTTCGTGACCTTGACGGCGAGGATCGGCTGCCCCTGCACCGTACGGCCGAGCGTCTCCACCTTGGCCAGCCCGGGGAACCGGGCGGCGGTGGCGGTGAGTTCGTCCCGGATGCCGCCGGGCTCGCTGTACGAGCGGAACGCCTGCCAGCCGGCGGCGGCCTGCTCGCGCAGCGCCTGCGAGGCGTCCTTGCCGTGCACCTTCTTCACGCTCAGCGGGACGCCCTGGCCGGTGAGCCGGGCCGCCTCCCGCCGGGTGAGCACGGTCTCGATCGTGGTGCTGCCGTTCGCGCCAGCGGACCGGTGGTCCTCGTCCAGGTCGACGCCGGCGGCCCGCAGCCGGTCGAGCTGCTCGGCGTTGACCGTGCCGACGTACACCTCCAAGCTGTCGCGGCCGCCCGGATCGGACGGTGGCCTCGCGCTCGCCGGTGCGGTCAGCGCCATCGCGCCGACCAGAGTGAACACGCCGGCGATCGCCAGCCGTGTCGGTCTCATCGCGCCCCCTTTGGTGGAAGGACCTGTAGGCGCGAGCTTTCAGGCGCGAATCATCCATGTCAATCATTCGATCCAGCTTTCCCCTACTCAATGTGGAGGGGCGGACGCGCACTGTCGCGAGCGGCATAACTATGTCCGTTTTTGCACGTTAGACCCTCGGCAGCGAACGGAGGATCCGCTCACGCAACGGCGGACCGGGCCGGCAACGGGAGCGACCGTGGACATTGTGCTGAGCGGGGGTGCCACGTGCACGTCGTGATCATGGCAGGGGGGATGGGCACCCGGCTGCGGCCGTACACGACCGCGCTGCCGAAGCCGCTGGTCCCGATCGGCAACAGCTACGCGATCCTCGAAATCGTCCTGCACCAGCTCGTGGCCTGCGGGTTCACCCACGCCACGCTCGCGATCAACCACCTGGGCTCGCTCATCCGGGCCTTCGTCGGGGACGGCAGCCGGTTCGGCCTGCGTGTCGACTACATCGAGGAACACGTGCCACTGTCGACCGTGGGCCCGCTCTTCCACCTCCGGGACCGGCTGCCCGAGCACTTCCTCGTGATGAACGGTGACATCCTCACCGACCTCGACTACGCCGAACTGCTGAACACCCACGCCCGCTCGGGTGCTCCGCTCACCGTCGCCACGTTCCACCGGACCGTGAAGATCGACTTTGGTGTCCTGGAGGTGCTGGACGACCGGGTGGTGGAGTTCAGCGAGAAACCCACGCTCGACTACCGGGTGAGCATGGGGGTCTACGGGCTGTCCGCGAAGACCATCGCCTCCTATCCGGTCGGCCAGCCCTTCGGCTTCGACCAGCTCATGCTGGACCTCATCGACCAGGGGCGGTACCCGGCGGACTACCCGTTCGACGGCTACTGGCTCGACGTCGGCCGGCCCGAAGACTACGACGAGGCCAACCGGAGCTTCGAGTCGCTGCGGTCGGTCCTCCTCCCGCCGTCGGTGCGGGAGGCGATATGACCCGCCTGCTGCTGTTCGGCGCGAACGGGTTCCTCGGCCGGCACGTCCGTGCGGCGCTCACGCCGGACCACACGCTGACCTGCCCCCGCCGGTCGGAGTGCGACCTGCCGACCGTCGACCTGCCCGAGCTCACCGAGCTGATTCGGTCGGTCCGACCCGCTGCGGTGGTGAACTGCACCGGCCGCCTCGACGGCACCGACCGGCAGTTGGTCGACGCGCACACCCAGGTGACCGCCCGGCTCGTCGACGCCGTCGTCGCGGGCGCCCCGGACGCGCGGCTGATCCGGCTGGGCTCGGCCGGCGAGTACGGCCCGGTGCCCTTCGGGCAGCAGGTCCGCGAGTCGCACCCCGCCGAGCCGGTCGGCGCGTACGGGCTCAGCCACCTTGCCGCCACCCGGTTGATGGAGACCGCGGTCGCCGCGGGCCGGCTCGACGGCGTCGTGCTGCGGGTGTTCAACCCGATCGGGCCCGGCCTCGGCGAGCAGAACGTGGTCGGCCGGGCCGCCCGGCTGATCCGGACCGCGCTCGCCCGCCACGCCCCGGAGGTGGCGCTCGGGCCTCTCGACGCGTACCGGGACCTGGTCGACGCCCGGGACGTGGCCCTGGCCGTCCGGGCAGCCGTACGGCTGTCCAGGCCGCACCCGGTCGTGTTCAACGTGGGCACCGGAACGGCCGTGCGGATCCGGCAGGTGGTCTCGATGCTGGCCGCCGCCGCCGGATATCCCGGTGGGATCGCCGAGACCGCGCCGGGGCCTGGTGCGGCGCGCTCGGCCACCGTGCCGTGGATGTGCGCGGACGTCTCGTCGGCGGCCGGGGAACTGGGCTGGCGCCCGTCGTACGACCTCACCGAGACGGTGAAGGCCATCTGGACCGAGGCTGCCGGCCTCGGTGACTCTTCGTCCAGCAGGGAGTAGACGTTGTATCAGAGGATCGGCGTTGTCGGGCTCGGTTATGTCGGCGTGACGCTCGCCGCCGCGCTGGCCGACAACGGGTACGAGGTGCACGGCGTCGACACGCAGCCCCGCGTACGGGAGTCGCTGCGGGCGGGTCGGCTGCACATCTTCGAACCGGGCATCGAGCGGATCTTCGCGGAGCGGACCGGGTCGACGCTGCACGTGGTCGACGCGCTCCCCGCCGACCTCGACGCGGTGGTGCTCTGCGTCTCGACCCCGGTCGACGAGTCCACCCACCAGCCCCGACTGGAGAACCTGGCCGCCGCGGCCGAGGAGGTGGCGCGCCGGTGCCGCCCGGGGACCCCGGTGGTGGTGCGCAGCACGGTGCCGGTCGGCACGAGCCGGCGGGTGGTGCTGCCGGCGCTGCGCCGGGCCTGGGGCGACGACGTGCGACTGGTCATGGCGCCCGAGCGGACGATCCAGGGGCAGGCGCTCCGCGAGCTGGTCGAGCTGCCGCAGGTCGTCGGCGGTCTGGACGAGGCGAGCCGCGCCGCGGGGGTGGCGCTCTTCGCCGGGCTGGCCCGCCAGGTGGTTCCGGTGTCCAGCCTGGAGGCGGCCGAGCTGGTGAAGCTGGCCAACAACTGCCACACCGACCTGATCTATTCGTTCGGCAACGAGCTGGCGCTCGTCGCCGAGACGCACCGGCTCGACCCGTTGGAGGTCATCCGCGCCGCGAACCTCGACTACCCCCGCCCGGACCTGTGCAAGCCCGGCTACGTCGGCGGGGGCTGCCTCTCCAAGGACCCGTACCTGATGGTGGCGAGCGCCGGGGCGCGCCCGCCTTCCCTGGTCGGGGCGGCGCGGCAGCTCAATGAGCACCTGCCGGCCCACGTCGCCGCCCGGATGGTGGAGCTGATGCGGCAGGAGTGCGGCCCGCTGCCGGGCGCCCGGCTCGCGGTGCTGGGCTGGGCCTACAAGGGCTGGCCGGCCACCGACGACATGCGCGGCACCCCGGTCACCACCATGCTGCCGGTCTTCCGCGACGCCGGCCTCGTGGTGCTCGGGCACGACCCGATGGTGAGCGACGACGTGATCCGGCAGCACGGCGGTGAGCCGACCAGCCTGGACAAGGCGTTCGCGGAGGCCGACGCCGTGCTCGTGCTGAACGACCACCCGGACTACCGGACGGTCGAGATCGGCGCGATGCTGCCCGGGACGCGGATCCGGGTGGTGTTCGACTCGTGGCGGATCCTCGACGAGTCGGCGGTCCGCGCGGCCGGGGTCCGGTACGCCGGCATCGGCTACCTGCCGGTGGACCCCGCCACCCCGAGAACGGCGGTGCCGGCATGACCCGCGCGCTGGTGCTCGGCGGGGCCGGGTTCATCGGACTCCACCTGGTGGAACGGCTCGTCGCCGACGGCCGCCGGGTGGTCGTCGTGGACGACTTCTCCCGTGGCCGGAACGACCAGCGGGTCGCCGCGTTGCGCGACAGCCCGCTGGTCGAGATCGTCTCGGCGGACCTCACCGCGCCGGAGGCCTGGTCGGCGCTGCCCCGGGACGTGACGGAGGTCTACCTGCTGGCCGCGGTGGTCGGCGTGCGGAACGTGGAGGCCGATCCGGCCCGGGTGCTCCGGGTCAACACGCTTGTCGTGTCGCACCTGCTGGACTGGCTGACCCCTGGTCGACGGGTCTTCTTCAGCTCCACCAGCGAGGTGTACGCCGGCGGGGTGGACGCCGGGATCGTGCCGGTGCCGACCGCCGAGGATGTCGCCGTCATGATCGCCGACGTGACGTCGCCCCGGCTGGCGTACGCGATCAGCAAGCTCGCCGGGGAGGCCATGCTGCTGCATGGCGCGCCCGCGCGGGGCTGCGCCACCGTCGTCGGCCGTTTCCACAATGTCTACGGTCCCCGGATGGGAGCCGACCACGTCATCCCCGAGATGGCGCTGCGCGCCCTGCGGGGGGAGGACCCGTTCCGGGTGTGGGGGGCGGACCAGTATCGCGCCTTCTGCCACGTCGACGACGCCGTCGAGGCGGTCCTCCGGCTGATGGCCACCCCCGCGGCCGAGGGGCAGATCGTCCACATCGGCAACGACAGCGAACAGACCAACATCGCCGACCTGGCCAAGATCGTGCTGCGCCTCGCCGGCGTGACGCCGACCGTACAACCGTTGCCCGCGCCGTCGCGCTCGGTGCACCGGCGGTGCCCGGACCTGACCCGGCTGCGCCGGCTGACCGGCTTCGAGCCCACCGTGCCGCTGGAGGAGGGCGTCCGACGCGCCTTCGAGTGGTACCGGACCGCGTCCACGTGACGACGGGCCGCCGTCCCCCGTCCCCACTCTCGAACAGCTGAGGAGCATCGTGGCGCAGGTCGTCATCACCACCGAGTCCCGGTTCCTGCGGACCCCGGACGGGCGGGTGTGGGTCCAGGTCGGCCCGGACCACGCCATCTGGACGCGGTACCTGGCGGCGTTCGAACAGGTCCGGGTGGTGGCCCGGGTCAGGGACGTCGACGAGGCACCGGCCGGAGCGGCCCGGGTCGACGGTCCCGGGGTGGAGGTCCGGGGAGTGCCGTACTACGAGGGACCGGTCCAGTTCCTCCTGAGGCGGCCCGCGATCCGGCGCGCGGCGCTGGCCGCCGTCGCGGACGCGGACGCGGTCATCCTCCGGGTGCCGTCACCGATCGCGAACCTGATCAGCCGCGACCTGGACCGGCGCGGCCGGCCGTACGCCTGCGAGGCCATCGGCGACCCCTACGTGGTCCTGTCCCGGGGGGTCGTCGACCATCCCCTCCGGCCGGTGCTGCGCCGTTGGGCCACCTCGGCCATGCAGCGCCAGTGCGGGTCGGCGGTCGCCGTGTCGTACGAGACCCGGCGGACCCTGCAGGCGCGCTACCCGGCGTCCCCGTCGGCGGTGAGCGTCGGCATCTCCTCGGTCGACCTGCCGGCCGCCGCCTTCGTGGCGACGCCGAGGACGTACGACGCGCCGGTCCGATCGGCGACGCTGGTGTCGGTGGGCTCGCTCGAGCAGTTGTACAAGGGCATCGACACGCTGGTGGAGGCGCTGGCCCGGCTGCGTGACGCCGGGCAGCGGCACCGGCTCGTGCACGTTGGCGTCGGGCGCCACCAGCCCGGGATCGAGGAGCTGATCGTCGCGCGGGGGCTGACCGGTCAGGTCACGCTCGCCGGTTGGCTGCCGTCGACCGAGGACCTGCGCAGCCTGCTGGACGGCGCGGACCTGTTCGTCATGCCGTCCCGCACCGAGGGGCTGCCCCGGGCGCTGATCGAGGCGATGGCGCGGGCACTGCCGGCGATCGGCTCGACGGCCGGCGGCATCCCCGAGCTGCTGCCCGCCGGCTGCCTGGTGCCGCCGGGCGATCCGGCGGCCCTCGCGACCGCGATCGGCGGTCTGCTGGCCGACCCGGACCGGCTGGCCGAGGCGTCCCGCCGGAACCTCGACCTGGCCTCGTCGTACTCCGCCGACGTGCTCTCGTCCCGCCGGCGCGACTTCTACCAGGCGGTCCGGAAGCTGAGCGCGGGCAGGGCAGCCCATCTCGACGCGCACCTGAACGGGCCTGCCGCTCGTTGAGTTTCGGCCGACTCGTTGCTGGAGGATCAACCTGATGATGTTGCGTGAGGGCGTGGCCACCGAGCCGGCGCCTCCATGGTCGGCCGGCGCGGACCCGGCGGGCTCCGCTTCCCGGCCACGGACGGACGTGGCGGGGGACGCCCGGTCCGGTTTCGCGTCGAGCACCGTCCGGGCGGTCACGCTCGTGCTGTTCCTGAACTTCGACCAGTTTCCCCGCCTGATCGGCAGGACCTTCCTCTTCACGGCGGCGGGGCTGGCCCTGCCGCTGCTGCTCCACGAGTTCAGCCGGCGGACGACCGCGGCGCGGGTGGTGGTCGGCTGGATCCTGCTGCTCTTCGGCGGGCTGGCGCTGCCCGCCCTCCTGCATTGGCCGGAGATTGACTACGGACGGCAGAAGGTCGTCCTGCTGATGACGCTGACCCTGCTCTCCACGCTTGCCGTGGCGATCGTCCGCGGGCGGCGGGACCTGCGGATGTTCGCCTGGCTGCTGATCCTGTCCGCGGTGATCCTGGCCGTCGCCGCGCTGACGGCAGGCGACTCGGGTGGCCGGTCGGACGGATTCGGCTCCAATCCGATCTGGCTGGCGCGCGCCATCGGCGCCGCGTTGATCGCCGTCGCCTGGCTGTACTTCCAGCGGTGGCTGGCCATGTGGCTGGCAGCCTCGCTGACGGTGCTGCTCTCCCTCGGGATGTTCGCCACCGGTTCCCGTGGGCCGCTGGTGGCGACCGTCCTCGGGCTGTTCGTTCTGGTCCTCGCCGGGCTGCGTCGGAAGACCGCTCGGGGCAAGCGGGAATGGATCGGCGTCACGCTGATGGCCGGCCTGGTCGTCACGGTCATGACGCTGCCCCGGCTGCTGCCGCCCCGGATGTACGCCCTCATCGTCGACCCGTCGGACGAACTCTTCGACTCGGCGCGGGCGGAGATGCGACAGCGCACGCTGTCCATGATCGCGGAATACCGTGGCGGCGTCGGCTACGGGAACTGGAGCGACGTCTCCGGGTTGCTGTCCTTCAACTATCCGCACAACCTGTGGCTGGAACTGCCCGCCGAGGCCGGTTGGCTGGTCGGCGGCGGGTTCATTCTGGCGACCGTGGTGGTGGCGGCGCGGCTGTGGGGCGCCGCCCGGGTCGACTCGGCGGCCGGTTTCGTGCTCGGCCTCCTGGTGTTCGCCGTGGTGGCGGTGTCGACGTCGGGTGACGTCAACGCCGACCGGCCGCTGTTCACCGCGCTCGCCCTCGGGATCCTGGTGCTGACCTGGATGCGGGTGAAGGGCCGGCCCGGCCCCCAGCCGTCCGTCCTGGACGGCCCGGCGGCCCGGCCCTCCCCCGGCGACGGGGTGGCGGGGGACGGACGACAACGACCGCGGCGACCGGTCTCGGGTCCCGGGCGGAGCCCCGGCCCGCCCGGCACGTACCCGGCGGAGGCGGCCCCGCTCGGGCGGCCCGCCGGGACCGGAGGGGGAAGGGCGGCTCGGTGAGCCGGCTCCGCGCCGTCCGTGGCCGGATGACGGCGAGCCGGCGTGGGGTGCTGAGCATCGCGGCGGGCTCCGCCGGCGGTCAGGTCCTCGCCCTGGCGGCGGCCCCCCTGCTGGCCAGGTTGTACAGCCCTGCCGACTTCGGCGTGTTCACCATCGTCGCCGCCCTGGTCACGACGATCGGCACGGTGGCCGCGTTCCGCTTCGAGTTGGCCGTCCCACTGCCGGAGCGGGAGCGGGACGCGCAGGCTCTGGTGGCCCTCGGGCTGGCCGCGGCGGCGGCCACGGCGCTGCTGGGCACGGTGGCGGTCCTGCTGGTCGGTGACGGTGTCGCCGGACTCTTCGGCCGGCCCGAGCTGCGGCCCTGGTTGTGGCTGGTGCCGCCGGCCGCCGCCGCCACCGCGGCGGTGCTGGTGCTCAACCAGATGGCCATCCGGCACCGCCGCTACGGCTCAATCGGCCGGCGCAACTTCCTCCAGTCCGCGACGATGGTGACGACCCAGGTGGTGGCGGGGGCCGGCGGTCTGCGGTCCGGCGGCCTGTCCCTGGGGCTGGGAATGGGCCAGGTCGTCGGCGCGCTCGTGCTGCTCCCCGGGGCGCGGTCGGCCGATCCGGAGGTCAGGGCGGGCCGACGGCTGCGGCACCTGTGGGAGAGCGCGGTGCGCTATCGCCGGTTCCCGCTCCTGCTGGCGCCGTCGGGGCTGCTCAACATCCTCGGGCTCCAGTTGCCGATCCTGTTCATCGCGTACTGGTACCCGGCTTCCGTCGCCGGTTACCTCGGGTTGACCCAGCGGGTGATCGCGATGCCCGCCGCGCTGGTCGCGTCGGCGGTCGCCCAGGTGTACCTCGCGGAGATCTCGCGGGCGGTCCGGGGGGACGGCGAGGGAGCACGGCGGATCTTCGTCGGCGCCAGCAGGAAACTGACCCTGGTGGCCGGGCCGGCGGCGCTGGCCGTGGTCCTGGGGGCGCCGGCGGTGTTCGCTGTCGTGTTCGGCGCGCCGTGGCGCACCAGCGGGGCGTACACCCAGGCGCTCGCGCTCTACATGGCCGCCCAGATCATCGCCTCGCCGTTGTCCCAGACGCTGATCGTGCTCGAGCGCCAGGGGCTCCAGTTGGCCTGGGACGTGGGCCGGGTCGTGCTGGTGACCGGGGCGGTCGTCGCAGCCGCCCGGTCCGGCGCGTCCGCGCTGACCGCGATCTGGGCCCTCGGCGTCTCGGGGGCCGTCGCGTACGGGGCGGCATGGCTGATGTCGCTGCGCGCGGTCACCGTGGACAGTCGGCGGGCGCGACAGGCCGCCGCCGGCCCGCGACTCGTGCCGGTCCGGGCCGCCGCGCTGAGCGACTGACGCCCGTACCATTTGCACCTTTCACGGCGAAATGCGCTGCCCACCGACGGCTGGGTCGTTGACCTGAATGTCGGTCGAACAGGAGGACCCGATGGACAACCCGCTGCAGCCCCCGGATTCCGTGGGCGGGACGGACGCACCGCTTCGGCTGCTGATCGTCGCCTACCACTTCCCGCCCGCCGACTCGGTGGGCGCCCGGCGGCCCGCCGCCCTCGCCCGGTACGCGGCCGAGCGGCAGTGGGACGTCCGAGTCCTCACCACCGGCACGCCGGACCTCGAGAACCCGGTGCCGGACGTGCCCGAACGGCACATCGTGCGGGTCGCGCCGGTGCCCCGGCTGCCCCGCCTGCGCCGCTCGCCCGCCGCGGCAGCCGACGGAGCCGACGCCACCGCGTCCCGCCCGGCTACGGCCGCGCGGGCCCGGGCCGCCGACCTCCGCCTCGCGGTCAACCGCTGGGTGTGGAAGGCCGGCTCCGAACTGCTCGTCCCGGACTCCCAGGTCAACTGGATCTGGCCGGCGGTCCGGCGCTTCCTGGACACCCGCGACGGCTGGCGGCCCGACGTCATCCTCGCCACCGGACCGCCCTTCTCGGTGTTCGCGGTGGCCGCGCGACTGGCCCGCCGACTGGACGTGCCCTGGGTCGCCGACTACCGGGACCTGTGGTCGGTCGGCAACGAGTACTGGGTCCGCACCCGCGTCCGCCGGTCGGTCGACCGCCGGCTGGAACGGCGTCTGCTCCGGTCGGCGGCCGCGTCCGTCACCGTCTCCGAGCCGCTGGCGGAGGCGATGCGCCGCACCCTCGGGGTGCACACCCGGGTCGTCATGAACGGCATCGACCGACGTCCGCCGGCCACGTCCGCCGAGCCGGTCGCCGGCCCGCAGGCCCGGGCCGACCACGCGGCGGCGACCCTGACCCTGGCCCACACCGGGTACGTCTACCCGGGCCGGCGCGATCCCGGCCCGCTGCTGGAGGCCGTGGCCTCGCTCGGCGAGGACGCCGCCCGGGTGCACGTCGTGTTCGCCGGTGAGGACAACGGCATCGTGCGGCGGGCGGTGGAGCGGACCGGGGTGGCCGACTCCGTCACCCTCCTCGGCCAGGTGTCCGCCGAGAAGTCCTGGCGCATCCAGGCCGAGGCGGACGTCCTGGTGCTGCTGATGTGGAACGACCCGCGGGACGCCGGCACGGTGACCGGGAAGATCTTCGACTACCTGTTCGCCCGGCGTCCGATCCTGCTGCTCGGATACGAGTCGGGGGTCGCGGCGAACCTCATCCGCGCCCGTGGCGCCGGCGTCGTCCGCAACGACAAGCAGGCGATCGCGGAGCAGCTGCGCGCCTGGCTGGCGATGAAGGAGCGGAGCGGCCGGATCCCGGCCCTGCCGGCGTCGGCCCTGGACGGTCTCTTCCGGGACGACCAGTTGGCCCGCTATCTGGTGCTGCTCCGGGAGGTCGCCGGGCGCGTCGCACCGACCCGCTAGGCGTCCCACGCCGAACCGGACCGACCATCGTGCTGCGGCCACCGCCGCCCCGCCCCGCCATCCGCCGGGACGGGGCGGCGGATCACGTCAGGGCCGGGCGGTCCGCTCGATGACGTCCGCCACGGCGGCGGCCGCCACCCGATTGTCGAACAGGCGCACCGCCCGGTCCCGGGCCTGCGCGCCGCGGCGCGCCAGCCGGCCGTCCTCGAACTCCGCGTACGCGCGGGACAGGGCGGCCGTCAGCGCCGGCACGTCGGCGCGTGGCACCACCCAGCCGGAGTCCTCGTCGACGGTCTCCGGCAGCCCGCCCGCGTCGCTGACGATGCTGGGCACGCCCATCGCGCTCGCCTCGACCGCGGCGCCGTGGCCCTCGGAGAGCGACGGGCTGACGCTGACGTCGGCGGCCCGGTAGCAGGGCCGCACGTCGGGCACCGATTCGAGCCAGGTGACGCTGGGATCGTCGTCGAGTCCGAAGCGGTCGACCAGGTCCCGTCGGTGCGCCTCGCCGGCCGCGGTCCACCCCCCGCCCACCAGGAGCAGCCGGGAGCGCGGGTGCCGCGCGTGGAACGTCCGCCACGCCGCCAGCAGCACGTCGTGGCCCTTGATCCCGCGCCCGTGGTGCGCCAGCCGTTTGGGCGCGTAGACGTAGGCGACCATGATGGCGACGAACGCGTCCTGGTCGATGCCGAGCTCGGCCCGGGCCTTGGCCCGCACCTCGTCCCGGTGCCCGCCGGGAACGCCGTCCGGCGGCCGTACGCTGAACCGGTCCGTGTCCACCCCGTAGGTCACCACCGGCCGGCGGTCCGCCGGGACGCCGAGGCGGCCGTACAGCTCCGAGGTGTACGCGGTACCGCAGATCACCGTGTCGTCGAGGCGCCAGAGCAGCCGTTCCACCGGCCGGATCGTGGGCGACTCCAGGTACAGCGGCCCGGCCGACATGTGCACCCGGCGGGCCGGGAGGCCGAGCGTCGCGAAGCGGGTGGCCAGCGCCGAGGCGTACAGGTGGTAGTGCAGCACGTCGGGCCGGAAGTCGCGGACGAGGCGGCGCAGCCTGCGCAGCCCGCGGAGGGTCCTGAGTTGGGGGCGGAGGCGGAAGTCGAAGCCGGCGTCGAGGACCGGGATCCCGCGGCGGTCCAGCTCCGAGGGGAGCCGCCCGGGCCCCGGCGGCAGCACGACCGCCACCTCGTGCCCGCGGCGGCGCAGCTCCTCCACCTGCGGGACGATCCACAGACCGCCGCTGTTGGTCTTCAGCACGACGCACACGCGCAGGGCCGGCATGGGCACACCTCCGTTCTCCGGGGCCGTCGGCCCGGTTCGGCGGGTGCCCGTCATCGTGCGGGCACCCCCTTGACCACCGAGCCGGGCGGCACGTCCCGGACCACGCACGCGCCGGCGCCCACCGTGGCGTCGGCGCCGACCCGCAGGCCCTGCAGGACCGCGGCGGTGGTGCCGATGAGCACCCCGGAGTCCAAGTGGCAGGCGCCGGAGACCGCGGCGAGCGGGTTCACCGACACGAAGTCGGCGAGCACGCTGTCGTGCCCCACGGTGGCGTTCTGGTTGAGGTGCACGTGCCGGCCCAGCCGGACGTTGGTCGTCACCCGGGCCCCGGCGAACGCCACCAGGCCCTCCCCGTGCACCAGGTCCGCGCCCACGCTGGCCAGCGGATGCACCAGGCTGGCCGCGGGCAGCCCGAGGTCGGCGATCCGCTGGTCGATCAGCCGGCGCACCCGGGGGTCCCCGACCCCGAGCACGTGGTGGGCCGGGCCCGGCAGGTCGCGCAGCCGGTCCGTGCCACCGAGGTACGCCGCGTCGAGCCGCTGAAGTCGCTTGAGGTTCACCTCCGACGGCCGGTCGTCGACGAACCCGAGGACGCGCCACCTCGGCCGGGCCGGGTGGGTTCCGTTGATCGCCTGCACGATCCCGAACAGCTCGCGGCCGTGTCCGCCGCAACCCACGATCACCAGGTCCACCGTCATGCCACCCGCTCCTCCGACCGGTCGCTGCCGCCGGCGCCCGCGGCGTGTCCCGCCGGGACCCGGACGAACTCGTGCGCGGTGGGGGCGTCCGGGGCGCTGATCCCGGTTCTGCGGAACACCGCCACCGCCGTCTCCCCGAGGATCCGCAGGTCGAGGTGGAGGCTCCGGTGATCCACGTACCAGACGTCGTACTCGAACCGCGCCGTCCAGTCCAACTCGTTGCGGCCCCGTACCTGGGCCAGTCCGGTGACCCCCGGTCGTACCTCGTGCCGCCGGGCCTCCCTCGGGCTGTACCGGTCCAGGTACTGGGGGAGCAGGGGACGCGGCCCGACCAGGCTCATGTCGCCCCGCAGGACGTTCCAGAGCGTGGGCAGCTCGTCCAGGCTGGTGGCCCGCAGCCAGCGGCCGAGCGGGGTGAGTCGGTCCCCGTCGTCCCGCGGGTCGACCGACATCCGCCCGGACGGCCGCATGGTCCGGAACTTGACCAGGGTGAACAGGGCGCCGTGCCGGCCCGGCCGGTGCTGCCGGAACAGGACCGGCCGGCCCGTGCCGACGAGGATCGCGGTCGCGACGAACAGCATGACCGGTGCGGTGGCGACGAGCAGCAGGCCGGCCACCACCACGTCCATGGCGCGCTTCACCCGGTCGTACGCCACGTGGTCGGCCGCGCGGTGCCGAGCGGTCACGGATGCGCCCCGAGGAATTCGGTGATGGCGGCGGTGACCCGGGAGATCTGCTCCTCGGTCAGCGCGGATCCGCTCGGCAGGGCGAGGCCCCGCTCGAAGAGCCGCTCCGCGGCGCCGCTGAGCAGCGCCCCGGCGCCGGCGAAGAGGGGCTGGAGGTGCATCGGCTTCCAGACCGGCCGGGTCTCGATCTCCGCCGCGGCGAGGTGTGCCCCCAGGTCACCGGCCCGCCAGCCGGCGCGCTCGGGGTCGACGACGATGACGGTGAGCCAACAGTTGCCCCCCGGATCCCCGTCGGCCAGGACCTCGACCCCGGGTACGGCGGCGAAGAGCTTGGCGTAGTGCTCCCGGAGGCGGCGGCGCCGGTCCAGCATGTCGTCCAGGCGGCCGAGCTGGGCCCGGCCCAGCGCGGCGAGCACGTTGCTGAGCCGGTAGTTGTAGCCCACCTCGTCGTGTTCGTAGTGCACGGCGGGACGACGGGCCTGGGTGGACAGGTGGCGGGCCCGGGCGATCAGCGCCGCCTCGTCCGAGAGCAGCATCCCGCCGCCGGAGGTGGTGATCATCTTGTTGCCGTTGAACGAGAGCACGCCGGCGTCGCCGAACGAGCCGGCCGCCCGGCCCCGGTAGGAGGCGCCGAGGGCTTCCGCCGCGTCCTCGACGACGGGCACCTCCGCATCCCGGCAGAGGCCCAGCAGCGCGTCGTAGTCCGCGCAGCTGCCGAACATGTCGACCGGGACGAGGGCGGCGATGCGCCGCCCGGCGCGCCGTAGCCGGTCGATCAGTTCCGCGGCCAGCGCGACGTCGATGTTGCCGGTGGCGGGGTCGCAGTCCACGAAGACCGGGGTGGCTCCGGTGTAGACGGCCGCGTTGGCGGTGGCGACGAAGGTCAGCGTCGGCACGATGACGACCTGTCCCGGTCCGGCGCCGAGGGCGAGCAGGGCGAGGTGCAGGGCCGCGGTCCCGGAGTTGAGGGCCAGCGCGTGCCGGACACCCACCCGCTCGGCCACCTCCCGCTCGAACGCGTCCACCTCGGGGCCCAGCGGCGCGACCCACCCCGACCGCAGCGCCCGGAGCACGCCGGCTTCCTCGGCCGGGCCGACGTCCGGCGGCGACAGGTGAATCCGTTCCGTCAGGAGCATGAGGATTCCTCGTGGGAGTGCGGCAGCTTACACGCGCTCAACGATCCAGATCAGCAGGCGGTTTCGTCCCATTTGGCGTGCTGGTCGGTCTCGCCGGGATCCGCGCCGCCCGGCCGATGGAGCCAGGCCATGGGCATCGGGAGGAGCCCAGACCGGGACGGACGGTAGAGTTCGCGGCCGGCGGCGGGACGGCCGCCCGAATCCAGGAGCCTCCCCGTGCTGCATCTGAGGATCATCGCGCCGACCGACCAGTCGGCGGCGGTGGCGGATCTCCTCGCCGACGACCCGGGCGTCGCGCACCTGGCCGTCGTCCCCGGCGCCGCCCGTCAGCCGGCCGGTGACCTCATCCTCTGCGACGTCGTCCGGGAGAGCGCCGACCACCTGCTGCGGCAACTCCAGGACCTCGGCGTGGAGGCCCGGGGTGGAATCTCGGCCGACGACGTCGAGCTGACCCTCTCCTCGGCCGCGGAACAGGCGGCCCGCGACGCTCCGGGGCACGGCGAGGACGCGGTGGTCTGGGACGAGATCGCGGCCAAGACCGGCGAGCAGACGGTGCTGACCGGCACCTTCCTGGTGCTGATCATCGTCGCCACCATGATCGCCGGCATCGGGGTCCTGCTCGACCAGCCCATCCTGATCGTCGGCGCGATGGTGGTCGGTCCCGAGTTCGGCCCGCTGGCGGCGCTCTGCGTAGCCCTGCTGCGCCGCAATCCACGCGTCATCGGCCGTTCGATCAAGGCCCTGGTGGTGGGCTTCCTGGCGGCCATGCTGGGCACCGTGCTGAGCACCTGGGCGCTCACCGCCGCCGGGCTGGTCGACCGGGGGATGCTGCTGGCCGAGCGTCCGCTGACCGACTTCATCTGGCGGCCGGACGCGCTCTCCTGGGTGGTCGGCCTGCTCGCCGGCGTGGCCGGCATGCTCTCGTTGACGGCGAAGAAGTCCGGCTCCCTGGTCGGGGTGCTGATCTCGGTCACCACCGTGCCGGCCGCCGCGAACGTCGCCGTCGCCGCCGCGTACGGAGTGTGGCCCGAGGCCGGCGGTTCGGCGCTCCAGCTGGTGATCAACCTGTGCGCGATCGTGCTGGCCGGGATGCTGACCCTGGTCGTGCAGCAGCTCTGGTGGTGGCACGTCGGCCGGATCCCGCGGCGCACGGCGCGGGAGCGGGTGACCGGGCGGCGCTGAGCCGGCTCAGTCCCAGTCGTCGCCGGCGGCCAGCCGGCGGTGGAGCAGGTCGCGCAGCGGGATCGACTCGCCGTCGCGACCGCCCCGCCCGACCACCAGCGGCGCCGGGTCGGGCCGGGGATCCGCGCCGAAGAGCCGGGACCGCACGCTGGCCGGGACGGTCAGCAGGTGGAAGCGCCTCTCGGTGTCCACGGCCCGACGGCGGGCGCGGTCGACGTACCAGCCGGTGAGCCGGGTGCGGTAGCGGCTCCGGCCGTCGTAGGACCGGGCGACGAGCCGGGTGGTGCGCAGGCCGCGCCGGGTCGCCTCGGCGACGAACCAGGCGACCAGCTCGGCCGCCTCCGCCTGCTCGGCCGCGCGGGCCCGCTCGTCCGCCGCGGCGTGCGCCCGTACCGCGCGGCGCTGCCGCTCCCGCCACTCCAGGTCGTCGTCCACGCC